>NZ_JBSQBN010000048.1:0-30447 GCF_053850585.1 Shewanella sp. A22 | reverse complement strand
GCATGGTCTATTTTTTTCCATAAAAAATAAGACATTCCCACCATCCATGGCGGTCAGATACTGGAGGTAGAGTAACGCAGGAGCTTGTTACCGAGGATCACTATTCGCTTCAATCATCTGCCTTGCCAACAGCACTTTGAACTCCCGCTGAAAGATCACATATTTAATAGGATTGGTATAATATACAGCGTAGATGAATGAATCAAATACACAGTAAATAAGAGACTTATTAATGAGCATTGACATTATTCACCATGAAGATGACGAGGTTGTCGATTTTCTGACTGCTGGCCTACGTAAATTTAACACAGAACATTTAGGTGATGAAGCAACACAACTACTGACAATCGTTGCACGAAATGATGATGGCAAAGTGGTAGGTGGTGTTGCCGGGAGGACAATTTATCACAATTTCCTTATCAATGTAGTTTGGGTTGATGAGCAATATCGAGGTCAAAACCTGGGGCAAGAATTAATGCATATAGCTGAAGATGAAGCTATTAAGCGAGGCTGTATTATTGCGCAACTTGATACATTAGATTTTCAAGCGCCGCAATTTTATCAAAAATTAGGTTTTACCATTATTGGCACAGTACCTAAGTTTACAGGTAGCCCTGAAGGCTACTTTATGATGAAACAGTATTTGTGATAATTTCGTGCCCTAATTAATGTTATAGAAAGGATATTATGAACCTCAATCAAGTAACACTGCCAGTATCAGACATGAGCAAGGCGGTTGGATTTTATCAGCTATTAGGTTTTAATTTAATCGTGGATACACCGCATTATGCTCGTTTTGAATGCCCAATGGGAACAAGTACCTTTTCGTTGTCATTAGATGTAGCACCTATAACCCATGGTGTGGTGATTTACTTTGAGCACCCAGAACTTGATTTATGGGTGAATGAATTAATCGATAAAGGGGTAACGTTCACCCAAATGCCGACCGATGAAGCATATTTGTGGCGCGAAGCCGTGTTGTTTGACCCTAGTGGGAATAAACTCAAACTCTATTGGGCTGGTGAAAATCGTTTGGATCCACCTTGGCGAGTGAATTAATAGATCTCAATATGTGGTGATTCTTGCTCGGGAATAATATTCATTATTTTGTGTAGGGCGATTGACCCACTTCTTCGGCCACTAACCAAACTCGCATATCAAACTCTAGCTGGTGGTAATTGGCCAGCATAAAAGTACATAGCTGATAAAAGGGTTTATTGTGATCTTTTTCTCGCAGGTGAGCGAGTTCGTGTACTACTACCATTTGTAATAGTTCAAACGGGATGTGTTTTAGTCGTGATGAAATACGAATTTCATTTTTAGCTTTAACGTTATTACCCTGACGCCGGTTAACATACGAATGTAAACCCAGAGCGTGATGACTTAAGTTAATTTTGTCGTCAAAAATAACCTTAGCTAATGGATCTGATTGGCGCATATAAGTATTTTTTAACTCTATGGTCATATCGTATAAGGCTTTATCAGTACGAATGTCGTGTACTTTAGGGTAGCGAGTTAAAAAGTGACGCCCCAAAGCCTTTGCATCAACCAATTGGCGAATTTTTTTGATTACGTCAGGCTGATATCCATTTAAAAAACGTAATGCACTTTGTTCACTCTGTTGCTTTTTGATGTCGGCGCTAGTGATTAACTGGCTGATATCAGTTTTGGGTTTCAATGCACTGCTTGCCGACTTAATCGGCATTTTGGGTGGGGCTTTAGGTGTTGTTGGTTTTCTGTCTGACATTGGGCAACTAAATGAAATTGGCGTTACGGATTATTTATCCGTAACGCGTGAAGCTAAACGGAATTAAGCCTTACCAAAAATAATGCGGTTATGTTGTACATAAGCTACATCGAACGCGTTTTGTTGTACACGTTTTAAATCAAGCGACTCAAAGTCTACTTGCGGTGGATTACGCTTTAACTGCTCTTTAATTGCAACAGGAGAGATAAGATTGACTGGCCGCTCGGTAATTTGAATAGCAGCTTCAAGTTTAAAGCTAGTTGCGCTGCCCGCGAGTTTCCCTTTTTGCTCACGCTCAATAATCACAATTTGGTCGACTCTGTAGTCATCCATCAATTTATGGAAGGCAAAGTGAAACTCGCGGATTGATTCAGTTTCATTTGAGTTCGATATACTAAAAGAAATTTTACGGCAAGCTGGCACGTTATAAGTCTCACCTTCATAGGTAAGCATACTGATGATGGCTTCGCCACCTTTTAATTCTACACCACAAATTTTCATGTTAATCCTTACTGTTTTGTACTGCTCGTTGGCATATAACCAACGTGTCGTTGTTCATTTGGTTGCGCGTTAAATATCTGCACAATCTTTGATATCGTTTGCTTAAAAGCCGTTATTAGTCTTCTGAGCTGTTGTTGTCTTCAATAATTTGAACCGGTTTAGTTTTACGGCGCATGGGTGCATCACCTACGTCGACCCCAGTGATAAAGCGTTTATCTCGCTTAGGCGCAGCCTTGGCTTTTTTGGCTGTTTTAGCTTTGTCGTTGCCAGTTACGCGTTGTTGAGTACTCGTTGTTTTGCCTGTGGTTGGCTTGTCTTTAAGGCCGCTGAATTTAGCCTGCATACCTTCTATAACCGTTAGTTCAAAGTTTTTACGCAAAAATAATTGTACTTTTTTGAAGCTATCCCAGTCTTTAGGGCCAACAAATGACACTGCGTCACCTTTGGCTCCTGCACGGCCAGTGCGTCCAATACGGTGGACGTATTCTTCTGCAAATTTTGGCATATCAAAGTTAATCACTAACGATACATTCACCAAATCTAGACCACGAGAAGCGACGTCGGTGGTAACGAGTATTTGTGATTGACCGCGGGCAAATTGATCCATTATCTGATTACGTGCCGACTGCTTTAAGTCGCCGCTTAATGCCGCGGTAGCAAACCCTTGCGCCGCTAATAATGTGGCTAAACGGTCGGTATCGGCGCGAGTAGCCGTAAATACAATAACTTGTTTGTGTTGCTCTTGTTTTAAAATGTGCTGTAACAAGGCTTGTTTATGGTCTAAATGGTCGACCAAAATAATACGTTGTTCAATGTCTTTGTGCTCTGAATACGATTCACCAATGGCGACATGATTAGGCGACTTTAGCAAGGTTGCTGCAATTTCGTTGATACTGTCATGATCTAATGTGGCCGAAAACATTAAGGTTTGACGACGTTTATGATCGGCAGCGTCATTGATTGCTTTTAACTGCGGAGCAAAACCTAAATCAAGCATGCGGTCAGCTTCGTCAAGTACAAGTAGTTCAAGACCGTTCAAAAAAAGATGACGTTGTTGTAAATGGTCTGCAATACGACCTGGCGTGGCCACAATAAAATGCGGGTCTCTTGCTAAGGCTTTAGCTTGGTCGTTAAAATTTTCACCACCGAGTACACTAATGGCTTTGTATTGTGTATTGGCCACCAATAAACGCAATTGTCCATACACCTGCTGTGCCAATTCGCGAGTGGGTAAAAGTACCAATACGCGAGGGTCTTTTTTAGACAAGGCTTTGGTTGAGATAACCCGTTGCATTGCGGGTAATAAAAAAGCTAACGTTTTCCCAGAGCCTGTTTTAGAAGAGGCCATTAAATCTTTACCCGATAAGGCAATAGGAAGTGCTTGGGCTTGAACATCGGTCGGCGTGGTAATGCCAAGGTGCTTTAAACTGTCAAGCAAGCGCTTGTCCAATGAAAAATCGGTAAATTGCAAAGGTAAATCCCCTAAAAAATGTTAGCCACGGATTATAGCCGTTTCACTGCGCTATAGCCAACAAGAGTCGCTTTAGTTATGCTATTTTTTAACATCGTTATTTAGCACTTCTTAACGAAGACCAGAGTTAAATTAGTAAAGCTGATCATTGATACTTTATGAATGATAATCATCCCATGTTTGAAAGGAAAAAAAATGACAAAGCTTACCGTTGGATTAGCACTCGGCAGCGGAGCTGCTAAAGGTTGGGCACACATTGGGGTGCTAAATGGTTTAGCCAAGCTTGGTATTTATCCTGATAAAGTGGCCGGTTGTTCTGTGGGGGCATTGGTGGGTGCGGCTTATGCCAATAATCATTTGGATGAACTGGAAGCATGGGTAAGTGGCTTTTCGAGTTGGGACGTACTCGGTTTGATGGATTTAGGTTGGCGTAAAGGCGGTTTAATTAGTGGCGAAAAAGTGTTTGATGTGTTGGCAAATCGTATTGGTGATATGAAGATTGAACAGCTAAACCGTCCCTTTGCCGCTGTAGCAACAGATTTATATTCGGGTCAAGAAATTTGGTTTAAAGAAGGCGACTTAAGGCATGCCGTTCGTGCTTCATGTTCGATGCCAGGTTTTTTACCGCCAGTACAGCAAGGGCGTCGCTGGGTTGTCGATGGTGCAGTGGTTAACCCTGTGCCAGTGTCATTAGCGCGTTCTATGGGCGTAGATATTGTGATTGCAGTGGATCTAAACGGCCATCGACGTGGCCAAATGCACCTGATCCCCGAGCAAGTCAAAAGTCGTAAAGCCTCTAAAACCGAGTCCATAGATGAAAAGCGTGAACTAGAATCAGGCTTTATGGATTTATGGGGCAAAGGTAAAGAGTATATGAGCGGCTTAACAGATAAATTTGCGTTGGGAAGCTCAAAATCTCATCCAGGCATGCTGGCTGTTATGTCGCAATCAATGGATATTTTAGAACAACGCCACAAGCGTTCACGTTTAATGGGCGAGCCACCAGATATTTGCATTGTGCCCGATGTAGGTGAAATAGGCACAATGGAGTTTCATCGCGCTATAGAAGCGATTGCAGCAGGAGAGCAAGCAGTAAACGATATACAACATTTAATTGAAGCGACATTAAAGTAGTCAATTGCGGTTTCGAATGTTCATTATTCCTGTGTAACCTGTTCGAGACCGCTAAATTGATATCGTGAAACCTTATTTAAGCCTATGACCACTCGGTTATACGATGCAAATAAAGCAGAATTTATGCCACTTTGCTATGGACTTGTCACTCAAAAGGATACTTTTCCTGATGAATCTAGGTATCATTTCCCTTGTGTTTTGACTCATTGAATTACCCACCATTCCTACAATATTTATTGTAGATAGCAAGCTATTTTTCAATATAAAGTTCTGCCGACAATTATGATCTGGATCAAAGTAATAATTGGTATTAGTGTGTCTAATACACTCTATCTTGTGTTTCTGGAAAGTTAAAGCGCTATATATAGTGCTTGTAAGGACGGTTGTATGCTTGTTGTCGTGAAAAGGGATGGATGTAGAACTGCGTTTGATGGTTGTCGAATCAAAGAGGCTGTGGTTGCTGCAATGGAGTCTGCTGGCATTGCAGACCATCAATATGCTGCGCAGTTAGCGCTATCGGTTGAGCAGCAAATGGTTGCTAAAACTGAAGTTGATATTCACGAGTTACAAGATGCAGTCGAAAATTTATTAATGTCGGGGCCGTTTAAGTCTGTGGCACGTCATTATATTGAATACCGTCATGACAGAGACAAGCACCGTGAGGCGCAAAGTAAATTAAATTGTGCTATCAGGGGCTTGGTTGAGCAATCAGACAGTGCCATTTTAAACGAAAATGCTAATAAAGACGCCAAAGTGATTCCGACTCAACGAGATTTATTAGCGGGCATTGTGGCGAAACATTATGCTAAAACACATTTACTGCCAAAAGATGTGGTTGTCGCCCATGAAAAAGGTGAAATTCATTATCACGATTTAGATTACGCTCCCTTTTTCCCTATGTTTAATTGCATGCTAATTGATTTAGCTGGGATGTTAACGCATGGCTTTAAAATGGGTAATGCTGAAATTGAACCGCCTAAATCTATTTCAACGGCCACAGCGGTAACGGCACAAATTATTGCCCAAGTGGCGAGCCATATTTATGGTGGTACAACCATCAATCGTATCGACGAAGTATTGGCTGAATTTGTACAAATCAGTTATCAAAAGCACCTTGCTGTGGCGAGAAAATGGCAAGTTGCTGACGTGGAAGGTTATGCGATGACGCAAACCGAAAAAGAATGTCATGATGCTTTTCAGTCGCTTGAGTATGAGGTTAATACTTTACATACTGCCAATGGTCAAACACCGTTTGTGACCTTTGGTTTTGGTTTGGGAGTATCATGGGAATCTCGATTGATTCAACAATCAATGTTAACGGTACGCATGGCTGGGCTTGGTAAAAATCGTAAAACTGCAGTGTTCCCTAAATTGGTGTTTGCGATTAGAGACGGTGTTAATCACCGAAAAACAGATGCTAACTACGATATTAAACAGATGGCATTAACTTGCTCAAGCATGCGGATGTACCCTGATATTTTAAATTATGATCAAGTAGTTAACGTCACTGGGTCATTTAAAACGCCAATGGGATGCCGCTCCTTTTTAGGCGCTTATGAAGAAGATGGCCAATTGATACACGAAGGCCGAAATAACTTAGGTGTAGTCAGCCTTAACTTACCGCGTATCGCGTTAGAAGCAGGCCAAGATGAACAGCGTTTTTACCAATTACTTGATGAACGTTTGTTAATTGCTCGTAAAGCATTAGATACTCGCATAGCGCGCTTAGCAGGGGTTAAAGCCCGTGTAGCGCCAATTCTTTACATGGAAGGCGCTTGTGGTGTTCGTTTAAATGCCGATGATGATGTCAGCGAGATTTTTAAAAATGGTCGAGCGTCGATTTCGTTAGGTTTTATTGGCCTGCATGAAACGATTAACGCGTTATATAGTAATGCAGAACATGTGTTTGATAATGCACAACTGCGAGATAAAGCGGTTGCTATCATTAATCATTTAAAACAAGCAACTGAATCATGGAAGCAAGAGTCGGGTTATGGCTTTAGTTTATACAGTACACCGAGTGAAAACCTGTGTAGCCGCTTTTGTCAACTTGATACCACCCAATTTGGCGTAGTAGCAGGGGTGACAGACAAAGGATATTACACCAATAGTTTCCATTTAGATGTGGAAAAGAAAGTGAATCCTTTTGATAAGATTGATTTTGAGCAGCCTTATCCTGCCATTGCCAATGGTGGTTTTATTTGTTATGGCGAATATCCCAATATGCAGCACAATATTGAAGCGCTTGAAAACGTTTGGGATTATAGCTACAGCCGAGTACCATATTATGGCACTAATACCCCCATCGATGAGTGTTATGATTGCGGCTTTATTGGCGAGTTTAACTGTACGAGTAAGGGTTTTGTGTGTCCTAAATGTGGTAATCATGAGCCAAGCCGAGTGTCAGTTACTCGTCGAGTTTGTGGTTATTTAGGCAGTCCTGATGCTCGGCCGTTTAACTTTGGTAAGCAAGAAGAAGTTAAGCGTAGAGTGAAACATTTATAATGCATTACAGTGCTTATCATAGTGTTGATGTGATCAATGGCGAAGGTACCCGTTGCACGTTATTTGTTAGTGGTTGTGAGCATGCTTGCAAAGGATGCTACAACCAAAGTACTTGGCGTGTGGATGCGGGGCATGTGTTTAGTCAAGCATTAGAAGATCAGATTATTGCTGATTTAAGTGATACTCGTATTGACCGCCGAGGCTTGTCGCTAAGTGGTGGTGATCCGCTTCATCCTGCTAATATTCAAGCTATTTTGAAATTAGCGAAGAGGGTAAAGCAAGAATGTCCCGATAAAGATATTTGGTTATGGACGGGGTATCTGCTAACAGAGCTTACACCACAGCAACGAGCGGTTGTCGAGCTAGTTGATGTATTAATAGATGGCAAGTTTGAACAAGAAAAAGCTGACCCCGCGCTATTATGGCGCGGAAGTAGCAATCAACAGATCCATCGTTTTAGTCGTTAGTATTTGAATGTTAGCATGTTAATGATGAGTGATACCCAAACTACGGCGATAACGTTTGGTGCGCAGTTTGGTTTTAAATTGATCAACCAATAAACTCCACAATGGTGAATCTGTCGTGTGTGGCTGCTTACCTTGGCTGATGCGGCGAAGTTGGCGTTTAATGATGGCCATGGTTGCTAAACCTGCCAAGGGTTTGCTTTGCCATTTTACCGTGGGAATAGTTGGCACAAACTCAGGTTGCGCTTGCCACTTACTGGCTAAATCGGGGTAAAATGCGAGGGCGCTGGCAATACCACATAATGCAAAACCTGCATCGATCACTTGCTCGGCAACTGACAAGCGATAAATACCTCCTGTTAGCATTAATGGAATTGGACTGCGTTGGACCAGTTGTGTTGTTAAGGTTAAAAAGTAGGCTTCGCGGGCTAGGGTACGTGCATCAGCACTGCGACCTTGCATCGCTGGAGCTTCATAACTGCCGCCTGATAATTCCACCATTTCCACTTGATATTGCGCCAGCATAGTAATGACTTTTTCGGCATCGTCGATATCGAACCCTCCGCGTTGAAAATCAGCAGAATTAAGTTTCACAGCGATGTCGAAATTTGCACCACACTTAAGCCTAACTTGGTTAACCACTTCGAGTAGTAGCTTGGCACGATTATCGAGGCTCCCACCCCATTCATCGTCGCGTAGATTCGTCAATGGTGATAAAAACTGTGCTAGCAAATATCCATGTGCGGCATGTATTTGTACTCCATCAAACCCCGATTGTTGAGCTAATTGTGCCGTGGTGACAAACTGTTGAATAACTTCGGCTATGTCTGTGTTGGTCATTGCTTTAGGTTGAGAAAACATTGAAGAGTGTTTACCTAAATCAAGTGCTTTGGCTGAGGAGCGATATTTTTACCTCCCATTGCTTTAAACACTTGGCGACCAGGATGATTAATTTGCATCCATATTCTAGCGTTATGTTGCTTAGCCGTTTTGGCCCATTTAATAAAGGGATCAAGTGTGCTGCCTGATCCTAATACCACGCCGCCGGGTCCCGTCATTGCTAAGGGATCAATCATTACGTTGCCAGTTATCATTAATCCAATACCGCCTTTTGCCCAAGCATCATATAAAGTGAACAATGCGTTGCCTGGCTGTTGCTGGGCATTGGCAAGGTTTTCTTCCATTGCGGCTTTAACTAATCTATTGGGAATAATTGCACCATTGTTCAAGGTGTATGGGGTGAAAATGGTATGAGCCATGAAATAGCGTCCTAAGATAACCTATTGAATTGATGTGTCGTTTATCCTACATGTTTTGTCGATAGTCAAATATCCTTAATAATCAACATGAAAAAGCACTACCCAAAGGCAGTGCTTTCCATCATTAAACATTCAGTTTAGAGCAAAAAAGCTAATATTACATTAAATACGATAAGTTAGTGTTAACTTTGCGTTACGTTCTTCTCCGGGTAATCCGCCTAAGAACATGGCTTTATCGTAATAGGTTTCATTAAACAAGTTGTTAATGTTTAATTGAATTTTGTAGTTTTCAACATCATAGCTGATTGCAGAATCGATGACGGTATAGCTTGGAACGTAACCATCTGGGATACCAAATGAGCTAGAATGTGTGCTGCGGTCATCGACATATTTAGCCCCAAGACTGATTGACACCGGTGCTGGTAAGCTAAATTCTGCTGCGTAGGTTACCCAAGCGCCTGCAGTAACATAAGGTACACCTTTTTGACGTTGGCCATAATCACTACTATTTGGGTTTTGATTGTCCCTAGCGTCTTGGTAAACCGCGTTAACATTGACTTTCCATTGGTCACTTAAAAATGCATTAAGATCCAGTTCCACCCCTTTAGTGTCTTCGCTGCCATTGTAAAAATACGGGAAGATATCTGGTGTTGCTTCGCTGCTTTCGTATTTAGGATTACTGTATGCCACATTGGTACGTGATGTTTTGAAGAAAACAACAGATGCAAGTAGTTGGTCATCAAATGCTTTGGCACGAATACCTAGATCATTACTGATCGATTGCGAGTCTTCACGATCCGATTCGTTACCTGTTACATCACCTAGCACACTGTATGCTGTACGACCTTTAGAGTGGTTGATGAAAATAGAGATATCATCAGTAGGCATATAGGTTAAGCCCAAATTGTAGGTTACACCGTTATCTGTGGTATCGGCTTCTGGCTGAGGCTCTGCTTGGCTACTTCGGTATCGCGCATCAACGCCCAAATGTTCGTAAGTTTGTTTGATCTCGTTAAAAGCAACACCAATACGGCTGGTGAATCCGCCACCTAAATAACCGACATGCTGTAAACCCAAGCCCCAAGCAGTAACAGACTTGTTGTAGTTACTGGTTAACAGAGGATCGTAATCTTCAAATTCGCCTTCGCCCCAATTTGGGTTACGGATGTCATAAATGTACGGCAGTGAACCTTGATATGAAATATCCCCATGGCTATCTTTTAATACATAGTCCGCATCCCAAATAGAGAATTGTTTAAAACGAATTTCACGGTCTTCAAAGTTGGCGTTAACCAGTAATTCGTTACTGATATTGCCAATGTCAAAGTCGAATCGTAGATCTGCAAAATATTGCCATGATTTTTCATCTGCCGAGACTTTACGGTATTCCTGACGGCGGGCTGCATAAGGATATATTGTGCCGTCTTCAACTAAAGGTGCGCGTGGGTCAGCGTTAATTACGCTTCCTCGTTGCCAGTAAACATAGTTATAAGCCCCTGTCTGACGAGCAAAACTGGTCTCATAGTTGCGGTATTGCAGTTGTTGATTTAGAAATAAATTATCGGTTAAAAACACGTTATGACTTAACTTAAAACGTAATTCTTCACCTTCATTGTCTTTCGCCATCGGTGAAATAAGGCCATTATGGCCAAACTCGTAGGGTGTCAAGCCATCGTTAGCGCTTAACGAGTCTGTTAATTGTTGACGTTGTTCGTCTGTAAGTTGTATACCTCTACTGGCAGGATCGTTGACTAAATCTAGCCAGCTTACTTCTCCCGCCGTTTTACCGTCTACAGAAGCAGCATTATAGATACGAATTGGATGGCCGATTGAGTCAACGGGGATAGCATCTTTAATATAGGCAGTCGAAAGCATGATGTTTTGATTTTCACTTAACACATATTTAAGCGAGCCATATATTTCATCTCGGTCGGTACCAAGATCTCGATATCCGGTACTATTGGCTGTTTTAGCGACGAGGCGATAAGCCAAATCATCAGTTATTCCGCCAGTAGAATCAGCCATAAAAGAATAGGTATCCCATTGGCCAACTTCAGCTTCAAATAATTGTTTACTGTTAAATTGTGGTTTTTTTTCAATAAGGTTAATTACGCCGCCAGCGCTACCCATACCATAAAGACCTGTTGCAGGCCCTTTTAGTACTTCAATTGAACTAACGTTGGTTAATGAACGAGTTGGATTAAAGGTATTGCCTAACCCCGCCCCACCATACATACCATCGTATGTGTAATTAGCACCTAAGCCACGCACCACTAAATTGTCACCGATACCGTAATTATTACCAGCTTGAGTCACTCCACTGATATTACGTACGAGGTCTTGCATGTTGGTGATACCTTGTGCATCAATTAATGCTTCATCAACAATCACCACTGCAGCGGGAGTTTCCATTAGTGACATATCTGATTTTGTTGCTAAACCCGAGTTCATCACGACTTGGTTTTGTCTGCCGTATACCGTAATACGCTCGTAGCTAGCAGGGGATGATGTATCTGAAACCTTACTTGGCGATAGGGCTGTAACCTCAGTTTGGCTAGTGGGGGTTTGTGCATATGCCAAAACCGGAAAGAGTACATTTTGGCAAGCGATAGCAAGTAGAGATAAACGTAGCAACTTCATAATAGGCACCTTGAAAAAATATTTATGCGAATGATAATGATTATCATAAGTATTGCAACAGAGGTTAGAGGTAAATGTGACGAGAAATGGGAAGGTGACAATTGATAGCGGATAAAACAACCAATATGAGCAAGGTTTAAGCATGGCCACAACAAGAATTGATCGTATAAATAGCGACGCTATTTGTCAGTACTGTGAATAAACACACATTGATGCCATTAATGTGTGAGGAGCATTGTTAGCTCGTGTTGATTGTTTGATATAATGTGATGATACTTGGATTGTTTGTTTGGCACGAAAAACTTTACGAGTACATTAGATATGAAGCGTTTGCTATTCGCATCTTTGGTGGTTTTGGGTATATAATCTGCCTCCGAAACGGTGTTGTGATAAACGCATTGGCGTAATAATTCACTAAACACACCAAAGCATTTAAGGTAATCAAATGAATTTAAAGCAAGAACTGCAAACATTGAATGATAAATTAGACAAGTTTCGTCGCAAGTTAGCTGCGGCTGAACAGCGTGGTGATGCCGCGGTTGTCATGCAGTTTAAAAAAGAAGTGGCTACTGTGACGAAGCGCATAGCGAGTATTAAAGGTCAGCACACTCGTCAGTTAAGCCAAGAAGGTTCAGCGTTAAAAGCGTTAGGGTTTAATCGTGCGCTGTCTAAAACTGAGCAAGCTGACATGGGTAAATTAAATAAATCGGTTAAAGGTTTGGTTGTTGTGCATCCTTTAACGGCATTAGGCCGTGAAATGGGCATAAAAGAAGTCACCGGTTTTGCTCCTGCAAAGTTCTAATATTTTCTTTTACAGTTAGTCGTCGTAAGGTTAATTCATGTCGGTAAAATATATCGCAACATCTAAGTTACCCACTCCTTGGGGTGTTTTTGCTATGCACGGTTTCGAAGAAACCGCCACAGGTAAAGAGCACGTTGCGTTGACATTTGGTCAACTGGATCCCACTCAACCCATGCTCGGTCGCATTCATTCAGAATGTTTGACTGGCGATGCATTATTTAGTTTACGTTGTGATTGTGGTTTTCAATTACAAGCAGCAATGCAAAGTATTGCTGAAAAAGGTCAAGGTTTTTTATTGTACTTACGTCAAGAAGGGCGTGGCATTGGCTTACTTAATAAAATTCGTGCTTACGAGCTACAAGATGCGGGCGCCAATACCGTAGAAGCTAATTTGCAATTAGGGTTTGAAGCCGATATGCGTAAATACGACATGATTTTACCGATGTTAGAGAAAATTGGTGTGACTAAAGTGAAGTTAATGACCAATAATCCGCGTAAAGTGATGGCAATGCAACATGTTGGCATTGAAGTTGTTGAACGTATTCCGCTGCAAGTTGGGAAAAATCGTTATAACGAATCTTATCTAAAAACCAAGTCAACAGAATTAGGTCATATGATGTCTGAATATCATTTTCACGATGAATAATATGACGAAAATGTAACGACATGTTGATGAAACAAGAGCAGGGAAATCGGCTTTTGAGAGTGTCATCGTGTCGTTACTTATATATTCGTTATCGAACAATCGTATTGCTTGGTATTGGCTTTATCACCTCAAACTGCATTATTCATCTTGCTGTTGCCGACGAGCTCACTTCTGAACCCGATGCTTCACACTATGCTTTCGCTAATTATTTAGGCAGCGGCATTTATCGTACTTCGGGCCAAAGTGCTGCAGTACTGAATGTGCCATTAGGTTTTGAACTAGATAAGTCTGATGCTCACATATGGATGTTGCGCTTTACTGCCTCGTTTGGCTTTTTTGACTATTCATTTAATGACTTACCGGGTGGCAGTTTTCCAAAAAATGTTGGTACGCTAACCTTAACACCAGGCATTGAATACCATTGGTTGGTGGATGATAAGTTAACTGTCGAAACCTATGTTGACTTGGGATACGGACATAATTTTTCAACTCATAGCCATGTGGGAATTTTTTCTACTGGAGTGTCTACTTTATATCGTTTTGGTTCCGCAGATTATCGTCCTATATGGGTTAATCGACTCTATTATGCTGGTTATCAAAGTAATCAAAATGACAGTACAGAAGGCTACTCTGTGTTAAAAAGTGGTGTCGATTTTGGGGTGAATTATGACTGGCAATGGGATGGTATTCGAGTAGAACCACGGATGTTTGTTGCAGGGCATTGGTATTTTAATCAACTTAAGTTTGTGACTCCTGTAGGTAAAGATGTACTCACTTCTTACACTTATGAACTTGGCGCTTCTCTGGCGTTTTCTAAACCCATTAATTTTTCTGCAATCGGCTTAGATAGTGTCGAAATTGATCATTTGGGGATAAGTTATCAAGTGGGTGGTGGATTAAAAGTGTGGCGGTTAATCTTTGAATTTCCACTCTAAGCATTAAGCCACTTTTTGAATAAACCAGCTTGTTAACCGCACTGATTTGTTGGTGTTACAACAATACAATGCGGCATTAAACCTAATGTGTTAACCCTTACCCCATATGTCGGCGTTAATCGGTTTACTTGGTTTATCGCTGATTTTTACGTTAGCTTCCGGTATTGTTTTGACGGCATGTTGCGCGGGTCTGCGTGAGTCATCTTTTGGTGGCGGTAATGGTAATTTGTTGGCTTTAAGGTACAAATATTCAACTTTGTCACGCGCCCAAGGCGTTTTACGCAAAAATTTCAAGCTTGATTTCACACTCGGGTTTTCTTTGAAGCACTTAATGTTTATTCTGGCCCCTAATTCTTCCCAACCGTACTTTTCAACGAGTTCGGTAACGATTGTTTCCAATTTTATGCCGTGAAGTGGATTGTTTGCTTGTGTCATGGACCGTGTGAGCTAAGTAAGTTTGTCAATATTATACCCATATTACCGCCAAAGTGATATCAACACAAAATCGGCAGCCAACGCTGCCGATTTTTCTTTAACATAAATGATTAAAGTTCGTTGGCTAATTCAACTTTGTCTTCATCATCAGTATCAATGTCACCTTTACCTTTGGTTTTGATGATAATCATTGCTGCAATAATTATGGTAGTGGTCAATCCGGCAAGGGTAGACACGACCATTGGTAAGCCTGCACCTAAAGTTGATGAGTTCAACATAAAGCTAATTACAACACAGGTCATAAACATTGCCGGCACAGTACAAATCCAATGGAATTTATTATGGCGAAGTAAGTAAGCGGCTGCTGTCCATAACATTAATACAGCAGTGGTTTGGTTGGCTACGCCAAAGTAACGCCAGATAATGCCAAAATCAACTTGGGTCAATACGGCACCGATTGCAAACAAGGGCAGTGCTAACATCAAACGTTTTGGTAACTCGATTTGTTTAATGTTAAAAAACTCTGCTAAGATCAAGCGTGCTGAACGAAATGCGGTATCGCCAGATGTGATAGGTAAGACAATGACCCCCAATATAGCTAAAAAGCCACCGAATACGCCTAATAGTCCATTAGATGCTTCATAAACAACATTGGCAGGGTTGCCAGCCATTCCTGCATTTAATCCTTCTACACCACCAAAAAATGATAATGCGATAGCACACCAAATCAGTGCAATAATACCTTCACCAATCATTGCACCAAAAAAGACAAAGCGGCCATTTGATTCATTTTCAACACAACGAGCCATCAATGGTGATTGTGTTGCATGGAAACCCGAAATGGCACCACAAGCAATTGTAATAAACAAGGCTGGCCATAATGGCATGTCATTTGGGTTTAAGTTACTAAAGAAGTCACCCATTACAAAACCAGGCAACATGGTATGTTCGTTTGACAATGCCAATGCGATAATCAGGCCGAGTGACATAAATACGAGTAATGCGCCAAAGAAGGGATATAAACGACCAATAATTTTATCAATTGGAACGATGGTGGCGATTAAATAATAAACAAAAATAATGCCAACAAAGATGGTGACATCGAAACCTGTGAGTTTACTTAGTAAGCCCGCAGGTGCGGAAATAAATACCACGCCAACCAACAAAAGTAAGATAATGGCAAACAAGTTCATAAAGTGCTTAGCGTTTTTGCCTAAATATTTCCCTGCTAAATTAGGCACTGATTGACCGTTATTGCGTACCGATAACATGCCTGAGAAGTAATCATGAACGGCCCCCGCAAAAATACAACCTATGACAATCCATAACATGGCTGCTGGGCCATATAGAGCACCCAAAATAGGACCGAAAATTGGTCCGACTCCAGCAATGTTGAGTAACTGAATTAAATATACTTTTCCTTTAGACATCGGCACAAAGTCGACACCATCAGTTTGTGTGAAAGCGGGTGTTTGTCTTTGGGTATTAATGCCGAATACTTTTTCGACAAAGGCCCCATAAATAAAGTAACCGCCGATGAGTAAACCAACACAGAGTAGAAACCAAGTCATTTTTTATCTCCCCATTTTTTAGTATTACTACTTTAAAGCATCGAAGTCGTAAATTTGGGGCTAATCTTGTGACAGGTTAAAAGTGTTAGGTAAGCGGTAAATAGTTAATGTGAGCGGTTTTCTTACCGTATAAATGTGGCCGATATCACACGAGTTTTTGAGCGTGTTTTATTGAAATCCAAGTAACAGTTTTAATTCTTTCAGATATCGACGTGACACAGGCACCTTAGCACCACTGTGGGTTGTAACTTCGGCCCCTGTGTCTGTGATTTCAATTTCAGAAATGGCATTGGTTGCCAGTAGATATTGTTTATGACAACGAAATAAAGTGGTTTTTTGCTCTAACACCCTCAGTGTTAATTGAGTATGGTTGACTCCTTTATTTGAATATACATGAATGCCTCCAACATCACTGACAATAAATTCAACATCTGTAGTTGCCACGACTTTGAGTTTGTTGCCGCAGTAACAAGGTAAGTGAGCTAATTGAGTCGGCAAGATTTGCGTCATTGGTTGTGGGTCCATATTGACACGTACTCTTTCGAGGGTTTTGTTAAAACGCTTTTCGTCTATGGGCTTAAGTAAGTAATCGAATGCATTGTTATCAAATGCTTTTACTGCATACTCGTCAAAAGCGGTAACAAATACGGCTCTTGGCATTTGATCGGGGTTGAGCATGGCAATCAGTTCCATACCATTGATTCGTGGCATTTGAATATCAACAAATATAAGATCTGGTTTTAAATGATTAATTTGTTGCAAGCCGTCAATGGCATTACTGCATTGTCCTAGTAAAGTGATGTCAGATTGTTTGTCGAGTAAATCGGCTATCTCTTGGCGTGCAAAAGGTTCATCGTCAATAATTAAGCATGAAATCATGATGCTTTTCCCTCTAACGGTAGGCGTACGCGTATACTCGTAAATTCATCCGCTTGGCTTTCTATTTCAATACCGTATTGCTCTCCAAATAAATTTTGTACTCGTTTATGCACTAAGTTCATTCCTAAGCCTTCGGTGTTTTTTGACGGTTGATATAATCCGGCGTTGTCTGTCACGCTAAGTAATAAATCATCACCCTCGGTTGTTGCTCTAACATCAATCACGCCGGCTTCAAGCATATGTGACGTGCCATGTTTTACGGCATTTTCAATCAATGGTTGTAATGTGAATGCGGGCATTCTGTGATGATGGTAAATTTGTGGAATATTAATGTTCACCTGTAATTTGTCGATAAAGCGAGCGCGTTCGATAGCGAGGTATGCGTCAATATGCTCTAATTCGTCGGCTAGGGTCACAAGCCCTGTGGTGCGAGTGAGGTTTATTCGTAAAAATTGGGATAATTGCTGTAATAGCTTTTTAGACATTTGCGGATCACGGCTTATTATTGCACTGATAGTATTGAGCGCGTTAAACAAAAAATGTGGGTTCACTTGAGCTTGTAATAATTTGATTTCGGCCTGCATGAGTAAACTTTTTTGTTGTTCAAATCGACCAAATAAAATTTGGTTAGACAATAGCCTTGCAATCCCTTCACCCAAAGTGCGATTAATGTTTAAAAACAACTTATTTTTGGGCTCGTATAGCTTAATTGTACCTACCACGCCATCGTTACTGCGCAGTGGAATAACGAGGCTTGAACCTAAATTACAGTTTTTGGAAATTGAGCAAGCATAAGTGGTGTCTACGCCGTCGGCGAACATCACTGTATTCTGCGCAATAGCATCTAAGGTGATTTGAGATGAAATAGGTGTATCTGGGAGATGATGATCTGCTCCAATACCAATAAAAGCGAGTAGTTTATGTCTATCTGTTATTGCTACGGCACCAACTTGGGTTTCTTCTATGACAATTTGGGCAACTTGCTTACTCGACTCGAAATCGAACCCTTTAGACAGTAACCCTACGCTCCTCTCTGCGATTTTTAATGCTTTGGTTGAGAAGCTAGATGACAATTTATCAAACATGGCTTTTTGATCGCGCACAATACTCATAAACATAGCCGCTCCTAATGAATTAATTAGAAGCATGGGGGGGGCGATGACATAAACCAAAGCCCAAGCTTGATCAAACGGTTTTGCCATCAATAAAATGAGGCTCATTTGCAGTAACTCGGCGGAGAAAGTGATAACAAATACGCGCGATGGCTGATATACAGATTCTGATCTGCCAACTTTTTTAAGGTAATGACTTACTAAGCCTGCAGATAAACCTTCGAGAGTGGTTGATATTGCACAGGCAACGTCGGTAAATCCACCCATTGAGTAGCGGTGTATCCCACCAGTTAATCCAACAAGAAAACCGGTCACAGGGCCGCCTAACAATCCCCCTAACACGGCGCCCATAGCGCGAGTATTCGCTATTGCACCTGTAGTTTGCTCACCGAAATAGGTTGCCATGATGCAAAAACTAGAAAAAAAGATATAAATGAATATTTTATGGGGTAAACGTTTGGAACTCTCTGCAAATAACTTAAATAATGGGGTTTTACTGACTAAATAGACAATAACTAAATACACGCACATTTGTTGAGTAAGCAATAGTATTAGTGACATGAGGTCTCACAATGTCTGCGCTATAAGGCTAAAAATTAACGTATAACAAGGTCATCGAAGTAGACTTTGCTAGCTAATTTAGAGTAACTGAATGATATTATGCGAAATGACGTAGCGGTAACGTGACGACTTACTCAATATCGCTATTTCAGTGTGTCATAAGGCTTATCAATGAATTTGCGCGGTATGGTAATTTTATTGGCTTTGGTTAGCTAACCTACTTGAGAAATGCTGGTGGGGTTAATGCAAACGTGAAACTAACATTTGTTAAGTGATTAAGAGCGCTATATCACAATGGGTTAATTTTATTTGGATTCTTAACTAATATTGAGTCACTAACCTTTTCGGTTATGTTAACAACCATCAATGACCGTAGCTCAACAAAACGTGTAACCGTACCCAAAAACTTTACGGATGGTTCCGTAAAGTTGAATACTATTTATTTCAGAAGCTTGGTCCTGTCGGGGAACAAGTTGCAGGCTTATGCGGTATAAATGCTCAAATAAGCTGTAATGCAATAAGGTAATTATTGGGTGAATCTTCAGTGCAGCGGCACACTTGACCTTTAATAATATTTTGCTTATCGGTATTCTCATTAAAGGTTAAGGCAATCAAATCACCCATTTTAAAAGGGGCTTTAAAGTTAAACAATACGCCTTTACTTGCTAAGTCGATGCAGGTTGCATGCTCTTTACATGATAGACCTTGTGCGTTAATCCAATCTAAGCGTATTTGTTCAGCTTCCATGTCTACACGAAAAGAACCGCGCTTTTCTTCAAATTTTTTTGGCTCTTGAACCATTTTATTTCTCCTTGAAATGGCTAATTTGGCAGTATAATTAACCCTAATTACTAGCATACCTGCTCAGTAAAGCAATACTCAAGTATGACAATACATCTCATTTAGTCACATTAGCCCATCTTGTGTCATATATAATCATTAATTATCGTAGTCTTGGCTTTTGGGATAAGGCATTTTCAATTGGCCCCAACGGATCACAATAACGGTGCTTGCTAGGAGTATTGTAGAAAGTGAAATGGCTAAAATACGCCAATCATCCATACCCTTCATGTCTAAAATTAAGTATCGAGCTAAGGCCACAATTGCAATATACAGTGGCATTCGGATAGGTAGTTTACCAGACTCTATATAGTTAACGACCATTGCTAATACTTCAAGGTAGATAAACAGTAAGAGTAAATCGGCCAGTTCTACAGTGCGAATAACAATGATATGAAAAATTTCTTCACCAATAGCAAATAATGTTGCCAGTGCGATAATAAACAGTACCAAGTGTTCAATACTTTTTAAGGATTTTAGGCTCAAATCTCGCAGTCGTCGCATAGTCATCTTCATCATTCAAATAAAAAACTATTATTCACGACTTTTGGATATTTTCCCAGAACTGTCGTTCTATTTTGTAAGATATATCATGGCTTATTAATAGAATTGGGATGACGGTCTGAGGTGATAATGAAATATCAGCCAGTTAATCAGGGGGATAAAAACCAAGAAGTAAGGACAGCTAACTCATGTGACAGAAATAAAATAACCGCTAAAACGATATTTTAGCGGTTATTATCAACGGTTAACATTTAGCATATTGTAATAAAGACAAACGATTAACGTTTTAAGCCTTCATTAAGTAATGGGCGCATTGTTTTAACTAATTGAGTAGTAACTTTTGGGCTACCTGCCACAATATTACCAGAAGTCATATAGTTATGAGCCCCCATGAAATCTGTAACCGTACCGCCAGCCTCACGACAAATTAAGTCGCCTGCAGCAATGTCCCACGGTTTTAAGCCAATTTCAAAGAAGCCATCTAAACGTCCTGCAGCAACATAAGCTAAATCTAACGCTGCAGAACCACCACGACGGAGATCGGCACATAAAGGAAATACTTCAGCTAAAATAGCCATGTAGGTGTCGGTGTGTTGACGAGCTTTAAACGGAAAACCTGTGCCAATCATGGTGTTACTAAGGTCATTTACATTAGTCACACGCATACGGAAATCGTTAAGCTTAGCGCCTTTGCCACGAACAGCAGAGAATAACTCCTCGCGGACAGGATCATAAATAACGGCAACTTCAATTTTGCCTTTATATTGCACTGCGATTGAAACAGCAAAGTGAGGAATACCACGTACGAAGTTGTTAGTGCCATCCAAAGGATCTACTATCCAAACGTAATCTTTGTTATCACCGCGGTTTTCACCGTCTTCCTCACCTATGATGGTATGGTCTGGGTAAGATTTACGAATTTGATAAGTAATAGTTGCTTCTGCTTCCTTGTCTACACTAGTCACAAAATCATTAATACCTTTACTGCTTACCTCAACACGGTCAAGTTCAGTATAGGCGCGCATAATAGTTTGGCCCGCAGCGCGTGCAGCGCGCGTGGCAATAGTCAGCATCGGATGCATTGCAATCCCCTGGATGTTAAAGAACGAGTAAAATAGCGCCCGCATTATACTTAATTTGACGATTATATCAAATGCAGATTTTCATATAACGTAATAAACAACGACTGTGTTAATATATGGGCAATATTTTTTGTTAAAAGAAAGTCGTACATGCTCAGTAATATTCGTGTTGTTTTAGTTGGAACTTCTCACCCTGGTAATATTGGCTCTACTGCTAGAGCAATGAAAACCATGGGGTTATCTAATTTATATCTTGCAGAGCCAAGAGCTGAACCAGATGGACAATCGATAGCGCTGGCTGCTGGTGCATCTGATATTCTTAAAAACTTGACTCGGGTAGATTCATTAGAAGAGGCAATTGCTGATTGTAGTTTAGTGATAGCCACAAGTGCACGTAGCCGCACACTCGATTGGCCGATGCTTGAACCTCGTGAAGCGGGTCAAAAATTGACTCAAGAAAGCTTAAATGGGCCTGTTGCGATTGTTTTTGGCCGTGAAAATCATGGTTTAAGTAATGAAGAGTTACAAAAGTGCACTTATCATGTCGCGATTCCTGCAAATCCTGAATACAGTTCATTAAACCTTGCACAAGCAGTGCAGATTATCTGTTATGAAACGAGAGTCGCACACTTAGCACAAACGGAGACTCCAGTCGTCGCCGATGAATATCCTTTAACCGTTGATTTAGAAAGGTTTTTTATCCATTTAGAGTCAACTTTGTCTAAGACGGGGTTTGTGATTAAAAACCATCCAGGACAAGTTATGACTAAACTTCGTCGTTTGTATACTCGTGCACGTATTGAAGCGCAAGAGATGAATATTCTTCGTGGTATTTTGACTTCCATTGACAAGAAAATGGATAAACAAGATTAAATAGCAAGGAACACATCATGGCCGTCATCGCTAGGTTAAAAGAAGACATAGAATCGATTTATCATCGTGATCCTGCTGCAAACAGTACTATAGAGATATTGTTTAATTATCCCGGTATGCACGCAATTTGGATCCACCGCATTAGTCATAAACTTTGGCTTGCCAACTGGCGTTTTACTGCTCGCTGTTTGTCGACATTTTCTCGTTGGTTAACAGGGGTGGAAATACATCCTGGAGCAACCATCGGACGACGCTTTTTTATTGATCATGGTATGGGCGTTGTTATTGGTGAAACTGCTGAGATTGGTGATGACTGCACCCTTTACCATAGTGTTACTTTGGGCGGGACGACGTGGCAAGCGGGTAAACGACATCCAACCTTAGGTAATAATGTGGTGATAGGCGCTGGCGCTAAAATATTGGGCCCTATTACGATGCATGATGGTGCACGAGTGGGGTCAAACTCGGTGGTGGTTAAAGATGTGGCAAGTGATCATACTGTGGTGGGAATTCCAGGACGAGTAGTGTCAACGCCAACCAACCAGTCAAAAGAGAAAACTGAACGTCGCACTGAAATGGCGAAAAAATATGGCTTTGATGCATATGCGGTGTCGCCAGATAATCCAGATCCTGTCGCCAATGCGATTGGGCAAATGCTTGACCACATGCATTTAATGGATTCAAAAGTACAAGAATTGTGCAAAGTGATCCAGCAGATGGGCGGTGAAGTGTGTACTGATAAATTGCCCGAATTGAACGTTGATGCATTCGATGATGCCTCCCGAGAAGCTGCTACGAATCGTAAACAAGAGATCGATAAGTTTGACCCGAGTATTTAGAAACGCGAAGCCATTGTAGATTCAAATCAAAAAAATAGCCGATATAGTGATTAATTACTTTATCGGCATTGAATCTTACGAGAGAAAAAGGTTAAATACCCTCTGCGAAAATATAGCCCTTTTGTGATAAGGAATACCATAATACTTGAGTGTTTTAGTAGGATTAATACTTGACTAATTTACTAGGTTATGGTCAAATTACTGCATACTTTTTGGGAGCAGTACAAGTTATGAAACTTACATCAAAAGGTCGCTATGCAGTGACAGCTATGTTGGATGTTGCTATTCACTCAGCTACTGGTCCAGTGCCCTTAGCCGATATTTCTGAAAGACAAGGTATCTCTTTGTCTTATCTTGAACAACTCTTCGCAAAGTTACGTAAAGACGGTCTAGTGTCGAGTGTCCGTGGACCCGGCGGCGGTTACCGTTTAGGCTTGGATGCTGTCGATATCTCAGTAGGCATGGTCGTGCATGCCGTTGATGAATCTGTAGATGCCACTCGTTGTCAAGGACAAGGTAACTGCCAAAGTGGTACTCGTTGCCTAACCCATTCGTTATGGGGTGACCTAAGTAAACAAATTTCTGATTTTTTAGATGGTATTTCGCTTGCAGGTTTAATGCAAAAGCGAGACGTTCAATTTATCTCGCTAAAGCAAGACGAAATACAAAAGGAACATAGAGTGAGTTTATAACTCAACTATGTTGATTTTATATAATTATTATTTGTACGTTGTATGTAGACTCATCTGAGACTGCTAAGTACGGAGTGTGTTATGAAGCTTCCTATCTATTTAGATTATGCCGCAACAACCCCTGTAGATCCGCGTGTCGCAGAAAAAATGATGCAACACATGACAATGGACGGTGTGTTTGGTAATCCAGCATCGCGTTCACATCGTTATGGTTGGCAAGCTGAAGAGGCGGTTGATGTTGCCCGAAATCAAGTTGCCGACTTAATTAATGCTGATCATCGTGAAATCGTCTTTACTTCAGGTGCAACAGAATCAAGTAACCTTGCAATTAAAGGCATTGCCCATTTTTATCATAAAAAGGGCAAGCATATTATTACCTGTAAAACTGAGCACAAGGCAACCTTAGACACGTGCCGTCAGTTAGAACGCGAAGGTTATGAAGTCACTTACCTTGTTCCTGATGCTAATGGCATTATCCCAATGGAGCGTTTAGAAGCCGCAATGCGCGACGATACTATTCTCGTTAGCATTATGCATGTTAACAATGAAATTGGTGTTATTCAGGATATCAATGCAATTGGTGAGTTATGTCGTTCAAAGGGGATATTCTTCCACATGGATGCTGCACAAAGTGCAGGTAAAATACCGCTTGACGTACAAACCACTAAAGTCGATTTGATTTCGATTTCTGGCCATAAAATGTATGGACCAAAAGGTATTGGCGCATTATATGTTCGTCGTAAGCCACGTATTCGTCTTGAAGCACAAATGCACGGTGGTGGACACGAACGTGGTATGCGCAGTGGCACATTGGCAACACATCAGATTGTTGGTTTAGGTGAAGCCGCTGCGATTGCTAAGCAAGACATGGCTGAAGACGGCGCGCGTATAACTCGTTTACGCGACAAATTGTGGAACGGTATTAAGCAAATTGAAGAAACCTATATCAATGGTGATATGGAACAGCGCTATAGCGGTATTTTTAACGTGAGTTTCAATTTTGTTGAAGGTGAATCGTTAATGATGGCCTTAAAAGATTTGGCCGTTTCATCCGGTTCCGCGTGTACTTCAGCAAGTTTAGAGCCAAGCTATGTATTACGAGCTTTAGGTTTAAATGATGAAATGGCACATAGCTCTATTCGCTTTTCTATCGGGCGTTTTACTACCGATGAAGAAATTGACCACGCTATCATAACGATAACAGAATCTATCGATAAGTTGCGTGAAATGTCTCCATTATGGGAGATGTTCAAAGATGGTATCGACTTGAACGAAGTTCAATGGGCACATCATTAATTTAATAACGTTAAATTGAGTGTTTACCATTAATCCTAAACGGATAACGACACAGAATTTGGAGCAGTATCATGGCTTATAGCGAAAAAGTAATCGACCATTATGAAAACCCACGTAACGTAGGTTCATTTGATAAAAATGATCCATCCGTAGTAACCGGTATGGTTGGCGCCCCCGCTTGTGGTGACGTAATGAAGTTGCAACTTAAAATTGGTGCTGACGGCATTATTGAAGATGCAAAATTCAAAACTTATGGTTGTGGTAGTGCAATTGCCTCCAGCTCACTTGTAACTGAGTGGGTTAAAGGTAAAAGCGTAGATGAAGCTGCAACGATTAAAAATGCTGACATTGCAGAAGAACTTGCATTACCACCTGTTAAAATTCATTGTTCCATTTTGGCTGAAGATGCCATTAAAGCAGCAATTGAAGAGTATAAAAGTAAACAAGTTAAGTAATACCTGGAGTTAAGATGGCTATTTCAATGACCACCGCAGCGGCTGATCGCGTTAGATCGTTTCTTGCCAATCGTGGTAAAGGCCTAGGTTTGCGCCTTGGTTTGAGAACATCAGGTTGTTCAGGTATGGCATACGTCATTGAGTTTGTCGACGAGCTCAATGACGATGATGAAGTGTATAATATTGATGGTGTGAATATCATTATCGATGCAAAAAGCTTTATTTATTTGCAAGGAATTGAACTTGATTTCGTAAAAGAAGGCCTTAATGAAGGTTTTCAGTTCAATAACCCTAACGCAAAGGGTGAATGTGGTTGTGGTGAGAGTTTCACCGTTTAATCACTACTCACCTTATTGAGCCGTTTTATAGCAAACAGTAAGCATGATATCTGCCCATGAATTATTTCGATCTGTTTAATGTAGTACCTGCCTTTGATATCGACACCGCCTTACTTGCAGAGCGCTATCGCGAGCTGCAACGGGCGGTCCATCCCGATAAATTCGCTAATGATACCGAACAACAAAAGCTACTATCTGTTCAGCGAACTGCACAAGTTAATGATGGTTATCAAACACTCAAAAATCCCTTGCGCCGCGCTGAACACATATTGAGTTTACGCGGTATTGAATTAAGCCATGAAACCACAACATTGAAAGATGGTGCATTTTTGATGCAACAAATGGAATGGCGTGAAGCGCTTGAAGATATACAGCACAATAGCGATCCGCAGTCATTAATTGATGAACTGTACGATTCATTTGCAGAATTTGAATCCACGTTGACCAAAAAGTTAACATCGTTATTAGCGAGTGAAGACAAAGCGGATGCATTATTAGCGGCAGATCAAATTCGTAAACTGAAGTTTATGGCAAAATTACAAGATGAGTTGGCTCGTATAGAAGACAGCTTGCTTGACTAAATAGACATAAATGTAAACTTTTATGGTTAGCTCGACTAATCGATAACACAACAAGTTGGAACACTATGGCACTGTTGCAAATTGCAGAACCTGGCCAAAGCGCCGCACCACACCAGCACCGTTTGGCTGTGGGTATCGATCTTGGCACCACTAACTCTCTGGTGGCTACAGTCAGAAGTGGACTTGCATCGACTTTAGCTGATGATGACGGCCGCCACTCTCTGCCGTCGATTGTTCATTATGGTGATTCGCAAATCGAAGTCGGTTATGACGCACAAGCAAAATCAGCACTTGATCCGCAAAATACCATTGTTTCGGTTAAACGTTTTATGGGCCGTAGCTTGGCAGATGTACAAACAGGAATACATAAATTACCTTATGCCTTACACGCTAGTGAAAACGGATTGCCTGTTTTTAGTACTCCGATGGGACAAGTTAATCCAGTTCAAGTATCCGCCGAAATTTTAAAACCGTTAATTGCTCGAGCAGAAAAGACTTTAGGTGGTGAGTTACAAGGCATTGTTATTACAGTGCCAGCATACTTCGATGATGCGCAGCGTCAAGGCACCAAAGATGCTGCTGAGTTATTAGGCGTAAAAGTGCTGCGTTTACTAAATGAACCTACAGCAGCAGCGATTGCATATGGATTAGATTCAAAGCAAGAAGGTGTGATTGCCATTTACGATTTAGGCGGTGGAACCTTTGATATTTCTGTTTTACGTTTAAACCGCGGTGTATTTGAAGTGCTGGCAACTGGTGGAGACTCTGCATTAGGCGGTGATGACTTTGACCACCTATTGGTGAGTCATTTACAGCACGAATGGCAAATCACTGAACCGAGTAGTCAGTTAACACGTCAGTTATTAATTGAAGCTCGCAGAGTGAAAGAAGCGCTAACTGACAATGACAGTGTTGAAGCGAGTGTCGTTGTTGATAGTCAATCGCTCACAACGTTAGTTGACAAAGAGTTGTTTAATCAATTGGTTGCCCCGTTGGTCAAAAAGACAATTGGCAGTTGTCGACGGACATTGCGTGATGCTGGCGTGAGTGTCGATGAAGTCATCGAAACGGTTATGGTGGGTGGCTCAACTCGGGTGCCGTTAGTGCGTGAACAAGTCGAAGCTTTCTTTAAAAAGGTGCCACTGACATCAATTGATCCTGATCGTGTTGTTGCTATTGGTGCTGCGATTCAAGCCGATATTCTAGTGGGTAATAAGCCTGAATCAGATTTGTTATTACTTGATGTTATTCCGTTATCGCTTGGCGTTGAAACCATGGGTGGTTTGGTTGAAAAAGTGGTGACTCGCAACACTACAATTCCAGTTGCCCGAGCCCAAGAGTTTACCACTTTTAAAGATGGTCAGACTGCAATGGCATTTCATGTGGTGCAGGGTGAGCGAGAACTTGTCGAAGATTGTCGTTCGTTAGCGCGCTTTACGTTACACGGTATACCCCCCCTTGCTGCGGGTGCTGCGCACATTAGAGTGACCTTTCAGGTTGATGCTGATGGGCTATTAAGTGTGACAGCAATGGAAAAATCTACCGAGGTGAAAACATCAATTCAGGTTAAGCCTTCATTTGGTTTGTCTGATACTGAAATTGCCACCATGCTTAAAGATTCGATGAAACATGCCAAAGATGATATTAGCCGTCGCATGTTAGCTGAGCAAAAAGTGGAAGCTGCACGTGTTATTGAGTCTCTTAATGCCGCATTGGCAAAGGATTCTGATTTACTTGACGAGTCAGAACGTCAACAATTAATGGTCGCTTTAGGTGAACTAGATGCAACGGCCAAAGAAGATAATATTGATGCTATTGAAAAAGCCATTGCTAATCTCGATGCTCAAACTCAAGATTTTGCGTCTAGACGCATGGATAATTCTATTAGAGCGGCGCTAAAAGGGCTGTCGGTCGAAAACATATAGGTGAAATAATGCCACAGTTAGTATTTTTACCCCACCAAGATCTTTGTCCTGACGGCGCAGTGCTTGAGGCAGAAGTTGGTGAAACTATTTTAGACGTTGCACTACGCAATGGTATCCATATTGAGCATGCATGCGAAAAATCGTGTGCTTGTACCACATGCCATGTAGTTGTACGCGAAGGTTTTAATCAGCTTGAAGAAAGCGATGAATTAGAAGACGATATGCTTGATAAAGCATGGGGGCTTGAGCCTGAAAGTCGTTTATCTTGTCAAGCTAAAGTGGTCGATTGTGATATGGTGATTGATATTCCTAAATACACCGTAAATATGGTGAGCGAAGGCTAGCGTCGTTTGTTTGTCCAGTATTTGTTACCACAATGAAGAGTCAATTATAAATATTGGCTCTTTTTTTATCTCGGCTCATTACCGCTATTGATTTTAACAACACTCAGCGTATGATGCGCAAAATTTCTTGTTGGAGCGCTCTGTGCGCATTGCAATACTGTCTCAAGGCCCGCAATTATATTCTACTCGGCGTTTAGTTGACGCAGCCGTCGCACGAGGACATGAAATAAAGGTTATCAACCCATTAAAGTGTTACATGAATATCAATATGACCAAACCGAGCATCCATATGGCGGGTAAAGACTTAGGTCTATTTGATGCGGTGATCCCACGAATTGGCGCATCTGTGACGTTTTATGGTTCAGCTGTATTACGCCAATTTGAAATGATGGGTGTATATGCAGTTAATGGCTCAATTGGGATTGCGCGTTCTCGAGACAAGTTACGTTCAATGCAGCTTTTGTCACGACAAGGCATTGGTTTACCTGTAACTGGTTTTGCTAATAAACCCAGCGATATTCCTGACCTGATTGATATGGTTGGCGGTGCGCCATTAGTGGTTAAGTTGTTAGAAGGTACTCAAGGTATAGGCGTTGTATTAGCTGAAACTCGAAAAGCGGCAGAGAGCGTACTTGAAGCCTTTATGGGACTTAAAGCCAACATTATGGTGCAAGAATATATTGCTGAAGCACAAGGTGCCGATATTCGCTGTTTTGTGCTGGGTGATAAAGTGATTGCTGCGATGAAACGTCAAGCTAAACCCGGTGAATTCCGCTCTAACTTACACCGTGGTGGTAGTGCAACATTGGTTAAGTTAACTCCACAGGAGCGCTCTGTCGCTCTTCGCGCCGCTAAAACAATGGGATTAAACATTGCTGGGGTTGATCTATTGCGCTCCAATCATGGCCCTGTGGTAATGGAAGTAAACTCATCTCCTGGTTTAGAAGGTATTGAAAAGGCGACTCAAAAGGACGTAGCAGACGCCATTATATGCTTCATTGAAAAGTCTATAGGTAATACTGTTACAACGAGGCCTTAGGTAATAAGGTCTATCTTCACTCAAATAATAAAGCATAAATTACGCCATATTAATAAATATGACGCAATTAAATGATGAAATATACTGGCGAGTGCGGATAAGGCTAGGAATATGTGCTCAAATTACGTATAATCCGCGCGAATTTTTTAAACTTGCTCACATTAAGGAAGCTAGTTATGGCGATCGAACGCACATTCTCTATTATCAAGCCAGATGCAGTTGCTAAAAACCACATCGGTGCTATTTACAATCGTTTTGAAACAGCGGGTCTTAAGATCATCGCTTCTAAAATGGTTCACCTTTCTAAAGAACAAGCAGAAGGTTTCTACGCTGAACACAGCGCACGCCCTTTCTTTGGTGCTTTAGTTTCTTTCATGACTTCTGGTCCAGTAATGGTTCAAGTATTAGAAGGCGAAAATGCTGTTCTAGCTAACCGCGAAATCATGGGTGCAACTAATCCTGCAGAAGCAGCTCGTGGCACTTTACGTGCTGACTACGCTGCAAGCATCGATGAAAATGCTGTTCACGGTTCTGATGCCGTTGAATCAGCAGCACGTGAAATTGCTTATTTCTTCAGCGCTGATGAAGTATGCCCTCGCACTCGTTAATGGTCGCTGATTAGTTGATAAAAGGAGCCTCGGCTCCTTTTTTTTGCTTCATTGATACACGATTTTTAATTCCTTTCTTCCTTTCATAGCTATCATTCTTATACCAATCTCATTAAATATCTGGTCAGTTCAGAGTCTCTCAGGTTTTTCAATTCAAGGCACATTGATGTAGAAATGGTTGTTCCCTTTTAAATCGATGTAACACAGAAATGGAATACCTGAGAGACTCCATTCTGGCGGGGTTCAAAGTCCTTTATGCTTCGTTAGATGCTTTCAAAATACGACGGCATGGTCTATTTTTTCCATAAAAAATAAGACATTCCCACCCTCCATGGCGGTCAGATGCTGGAGGTAGAGTAACGCAGGAGC
>NZ_JBSQBN010000047.1:0-30467 GCF_053850585.1 Shewanella sp. A22 | reverse complement strand
AGATGCTGGAGGTAGAGTAACGCAGGAGCTTGTTACCGAGGATCACTATTCGCTTCAATCATCTGCCTTGCCTACAGCTCTTTGAACTCCCGCTGAAAGATCACATATTTAATAGGATTGGTATTATGCTTTTAGATGTGGTTTTTTAAATGATAATTATTTGGTAAATGATGATGTGGACATAATGACCATTATTAACAACATACTATGGTTCATATTGTCGCAATGATTTTGTTAAACTCATAATTAGGCATTTTTATTTAGAGGTGTGTCGCATTTTTAATGTGGCACTGTATTTGCTTTATCTTAGTATCCATTCCTTACGGCAAGATATATGAGATGTGAAATCAATCGTTTCGACAACGTAAATAAGATTTCAGGTGAGTTCAGTGGCGCGTTTGCTGATTTAGGCACCTTCCTTCCTTTAGTTTTAGGCTTAATAGCCCTTAATCAATTCTCTCCCCAAGGGATATTTTTAGGCTTTGGTTTTTTTGCCTTATTTACTGCGTTTTATTATCGACGCCCCATTCCGATACAGCCTATGAAGGTTATCAGTGCGTTAGTCATTGCAGAAGGAATGTCTCCTGGAATGCTACAAGCATCCGCCATGTTAATGGGCCTTATTCTACTTGTTTTAGCCTATAGCGGCATTATTCAATGGATGGCTAAGCTGTTATCTCCGGCGATCAGTATCGGTATCCAGCTAGCAATAGGACTCCAACTGATATGGTTAGGTGGCGTCATGATGAGCGAAACATGGTTGGTCGGCATACTTGCTTTTGGTTTTCTGTTTGCCAGTCGTTTTATGCCAATGCAATATTTGGTGATGCCGTTAGTGATAACCCTTGGCATTGTTTGGCAATTAACCAGTGGGACTATGCCTAGCTTTAACTTTAGCCAAACAAGTGTTTGGCACTTGGGTTGGCCGAGTATCGATGAGTGGGGCTCTGCTGCTGTTTTATTGGTGCTACCACAGTTAGCGTTAACATTGACCAATGCGGTGATTGCTATTTCTGCGATGGCGAAAGATAAGTTTCCTGAAGACAGTGAACGGTTTGAGCCGCAACAATTTGCTAAAAGCTCTGGTTGGGCTAACTTGTTGTTATCTCCTTTTGGGGCAACGGCAATGTGTCATGGTGCTGGTGGGTTGGCGGTGCAATATCACTTTGGTGCTCGAACTTGGCTAGCTCCTACTATTTTTGGTAGTGCGTGTATCGTTATTGCTATTTTTTGGGGTAAAGGTATTGCCAGTGCATTGTCATTAATCCCTTTAGCCGTTTTAGGCAGTTTACTTGCTATAGCGGGAACCCAATTAGCCTGGTCTAAACGTTTTTTTGATGGCAAACCGTTTTGTATATTGGTCATTTTATCAACGGCGATAACGTGCTTATTGATTAATACCGCTGCAGGCTTGGCTGTTGGTGTCGTATTAGAGTTAGGTCGTCATCAGTGGTTGAATATTGCTAACTCGAAAAGCTAATCGTATGCTTGTTGTGTAATGTTGTTGATCTCATGGAAGGCTTTTTTATATGGACAGGCAGATTGCACAGTAATCTCCCAGTGGGCCAGTTAGTATATTTACAGTGACTAATCAGCAAACTGTGGTAACATTTTTGTCCTGTTCTTTCTTCTTTTGTGTACTCAATGAAAAATACCCTTGCTCGTGGTTTGACTAATTTATTGCCTATGGTGCTGTCTATTTGGCTGTTTTGGTCACTGTTTATTTCCCTTGATGGTTTAGGCAAATTATTGCTCGATATTGTCGGGGTTGAACCAGTATTTGTCGGGGCAGGTTTTTGTTTGGTGGCAAGTTTAGTGTTTATCGCCGGGTTATTATTTTCTGTTAGCCCTATTGCCTGGGTGTATGGTTGGATTGAAAGCCAACTAATGAAGTTTCCGCTGTTTAAGTCGGTGTATGGCAGTATTCGAGATATCGCCAGTTTAATGAATCGCGACGGCCAGCCTAAAACTCAAAAAACCGTGTTAGTTAAACAAGCTAACGGTAGTTATGTTGTGGGTTTTATCATGAGTGAGATAGCACCACAGCCATTGGCAGATGCATTACCTGAAGGTGAATGGGTACCGGTATTATTTCAACTTAGTTATCAAATAGCCGGAGTGACCAGCTTAGTAAAACGTGAAGACTTAATCAGTGTTGATTGGTCATTTGAAGATGCAATGCGTTTTAATTTAACTGCTGGAATATCAAATATTAAAGAAACTAAAATCGGTTAAGAGTAAGTTGCAGCAATAACTATCGATAACAGTGAATGTTACGCTTGCCATTATTTTTCCATGGTCGATTTTGCGCCAGTAACAGAATAGTTGTTAAATAAGATCTAGCAAACAATTGCCCCAAGCGATAACAGTGATTATCCTTGACGTAATTTTTTTTATGAGTGATAAATTAATGTCGGCCAACGAAAGTAAATTAGATAAAGTATTAGCAGAAGCCAGAGACTACAAAGCCACCCGTGAAAAGGGTTATCGCGAACAAGCGCTTAAACTCTATCCTTGGGTTTGTGGCCGTTGTACTCGTGAATTTACTCATAAAAATTTATCAGAGTTAACGGTACATCATCGCGATCATAACCACGATAACAATCCGTCAGACGGGTCTAACTGGGAACTATTATGTTTGTACTGTCACGATAATGAGCATTCCCGTTTTGAAGAACTTATTCGTTACGGTAGTACCAAAGAGGCCAAACAAGATGCCGCCACCTTCAATCCGTTTGCTGATTTGAAAGCAATGATGAAAAAGTAAAGTTGAGACGGCAAAACGATGAAGAGTAATAACAAGCGATAAACAACATAGAAGCGGTGGATTTCGTCATGGTGATACTCCATCGCAGGAATATGCTTGTTGTTTTAGTGCGGTTATCATTGACAACCTGTCATCGTTTCATTCGCTTTTCTGCTTCTAGCCACTTAGCACGAGATAACGTTTGGTTATTACTGTCACCTAAATACTGCTGTTTTCTACCGTCTAAACTATCGCAAATTTGTTTTTTTCGTGCATCACTGGCTTGTGACCAAGTTACTATCTCATCTATGTGGCGAAAACAGCCCATACAATAATCGTCTTCATTTAAGCCACAGCGCGCGACACAAGGTGAGTGCATGGTTTACAATTCCAATCCAAATAGATAATGACTCGCATCCTATCATTTCAATGAGCCAAGGTTAACCATAAGTAACGATATGTCAGCAATCGATTATCAACACACCTTTAAAGCGGTCGACTCGCTTTTAGATGCACTAAAACCCTTGTGGCAGCTCGTCGCGTTTGAGTGTGACCATTTACCTTGGCAGCAAGATTTTCCTCATCTCGCACAAAAAGTGTGGCAGCTTGATGATACTGAAATCGATAACATCGATGTGGATCAGCACCTGCTTGTGGAATCATTGTTACCTAGCTTAATCCGCGATATTAAAAACAGTTCATCACCAAAAGCTGACGAGTTAATGAATCAATTAAGCTTGTTAGTCATCACTTTGCCTACAAAGGCCACTAAAGGTGACAACACTCAATTAATGTCAGGTAGTGACGAGCAAGAAAATACCCATTTAGCCCATTTTAGCGCCCATATTAAAGGCCGAAAGTGGCAACAAATCACAGCATTTGCTAATCAAGTTGACCCACTGAGTCAAACTAAATTAACTCGATTACCGATTTTAGAATGGTGTGCAGGCAAAGGTCATTTAGGTCGTTTAGTCGCAAAGCAACAACTGGTTGAGGTAACAAGTCTAGAATGGCAAGCCAGTTTATGCGCGCAAGGGCAAGCATTTTCTAACCAATGGAAATTACCACAGCATTTTATTTGTGCCGATGCTTTTGCACCGCAGGATAGTAGCGAACCATGGCTTTATTCAAAACAACATGCAATTGCCTTGCATGCCTGTGGTGATTTACATGTGCGTTTACTTACATTAGCGGCAGATGCGGGGACTCAGGCTATTTCGATTTCACCTTGTTGCTATCATCTTATTCAACAGGCGCAATATCAACCGTTGTCGACAATGGCTAAAGCAAGCGCAATGACGCTTTCAAAACATGATTTACAGCTGCCACTTCAGCAAAGTGTTGTTGCCAGTGCCAAACAGCAGACATTACGTCAGCAAGAAGTGTCGTGGCGTTTAGGTTTTGATTGTTTACAACGAAATGTGCGGGGTATTAATCGTTATCTACCCGTGCCAACGATTAAGCAAAGTCAGCTAAGTGGGACATTTAGTGAATTTTGTATTTGGGCGGCGAGTCAAAAAGGATTACTATTGCCAGCCGATATCGAATGTCACGCATTTTTACAACAAGGCATGGAGCGACAGCGTTTAACAAAGCGCATCGATTTAGTTGCACATTTGTTTCGTCGCGCTTTAGAATACTGGCTGTTGCTTGATCGCGTATGTTTTTTGCAACAACATGGGTATAAGGTTGAGTTGAGTGAATTTTGCCCAAACAGTGTGACTCCACGAAATGCATTTATTCAAGCAATTAAAACAACAGATAAATAGTGTTAGCAAAGCAAGACTTAATTAAGCCTTTGTTTAATTTCTTTTATTTCCCCTAAACCCGTCAGAGTCAAAGTGCTAGTTAATCAACGCTCTTCACAAAGCGGCAAAATAAACCGCAAATATGCCTATATGGTTGAGGTTTTTGATTGAATAATTAAGCCATTCTTGTTCAAATGTCGGGTTAATAACGAATAACAACCATTCTAGTGGCTTTGGGCATGCTAGAGCGAAGCGAATTATACGGTTTAATGAAATATTCACGCGTCTTTATCAATAGTCTGGCTTATGAGCTAGCACCACAAATAGTGTCGAGTAGCGATTTAGAATCTCGCTTAGCACCGCTATATCAAAAGTTTCGTATTCCAATGGGGCAACTTGCCGCATTAACGGGTATTACTGAGCGTCGTTGGTGGCCAAAAGGCCACCGTTTATCAGACGGTGCGATTGCCGCTGCACGTAAAGCCGTCAATGAAACAGGCATTAATGTCAGCGACTTAGGCGCAGTGGTTTACACCGGAGTGTGCCGTGACCAACACGAACCTGCTACCGCGTGCCGCATAGCTGCTGAGCTTGGCGTGTCAAAAGACACCGCAATTTACGACATCAGTAACGCCTGTTTAGGGGTATTGTCGGGTATTTTAGACATTGCTAACCGTATCGAGCTTGGGCAAATTAAAGCGGGTATGGTGGTGTCGTGCGAATCTGCTCGAGACATCGTCGATGCCACAATTGACCACATGCTAGCAGAGCCGACAATGCAAAATTTTGCCCAGTCGTTGGCAACGCTTACCGGCGGTTCAGGCGCAGTTGCTGTTATTTTAACTGACGGCAGCTTGCCACTTACTACCACGCGTCAGCATCAGTTATTAGGTGCCAGCCATTTGTCTGCGCCAGAACATCACCAATTGTGTCAATGGGGTCTACAAGAAGCTGGACACTTACTGTATCGTGAGTTTATGCGTACCGATGCGGTTACCTTACTTAAAGAAGGTGTCGAGCTTGCTAAACACACGTGGGAACACTTTTTAGAGCAACGTGACTGGGTTGTTGAGCAGGTTGATAAAGTCATTTGTCATCAAGTGGGTGCATCAAACCGTAGGCAAGTGCTCAATGCATTAAGCATTCCGCACGAGAAAGAATATCCAACCTACCAAAAGCTTGGCAACATGGGCACAGTGTCTTTACCTGTTACCGCCGCCATCGCACACGATGAAGGTTTTTTACGTGTTGGCGACCAAGTCAGCTTTTTAGGGATAGGCAGTGGTTTGAACTGCATGATGTTAGGCATTAAGTGGTAACACTGATTTTTTGCATATCATTATAAAAATAGTTAACAGGATGCATCATGCTAGACAACTTACTGCCATTTCAAAGTCATTATTTAGACCGTAATGGCAATAAACTTCATTACATCAACGAAGGCCAAGGTGAGCCAATCGTTATGGTGCACGGTAATCCTAGTTGGAGTTACTACTACCGTAATTTAGTGAGTGCATTGAGCGATCAACACCAGTGTATTGTGCCAGATCATATTGGTTGCGGCTTATCAGACAAGCCCGATGATCCACAATACGATTACACCTTAAAAAATCGTATTGATGACTTAGAAGCCTTACTTGACAGCTTAGATGTAAAACAAAACATCACCCTAGTGGTACACGACTGGGGCGGTATGATAGGAATGGGCTTTGCGGCTCGCCATCCTGATCGCATCAAACGTATTGTTTGTTTAAACACGGCAGCGTTTCATCTGCCTAACACTAAGCCGTTTCCTTGGGCGTTGTGGATTTGCCGCGAAACCTTGCTAGGCACATTGTTGGTCCGTGGTTTAAATGCATTTTCATCAGCAGCATCGTACGTAGGTGTTAAACGCAAACCCATGTCTAAAGAAGTACGTGAAGCTTATGTCGCGCCGTTTGATTCGTGGAAAAACCGTATTTCGACACTGCGCTTTGTACAAGACATTCCACTCAAACCTGGGGACAGAAACTACGATTTAGTCACTAGCATTGGCGATAGCTTAAGCGAGTTTGCTGACGTACCGACGTTGATTTGTTTTGGATTACAAGATTTTGTATTTGATAAGTATTTTTTAGAAGAATGGCGAAAGCGAATGCCTCATGCGACGGTGCACGAGTTTGCTGATTGCGGTCATTACATTCTTGAAGATGCCAGCGACGAAGTGATTGGCTTAATTAAAGACTTCATCGAAAAAAATTAATCACACGATAAAAGGCTCATTTGAGCCTTTTAGCTATTTAATCGTCTAAATTTATCTATATATTGGCGTTATTGTTAGCCAGCATATACGTTATTCACATTAGCCAAAAATGAAGCCACATGACTCAAACCACTATACTTGCTAATGCCAATATCTGTCAGCATCTTAAAACGGCTGCGCAAACTATGCCTGCCGAACTTGCTGTTGCAGTGCAACACGCTAAGCAAGGCCAATTCAATTATCAAGAAATTGACTTTGTTACCTTACATCAACAATCGGATATGATTGCGAAAGGGCTTATTCAATACGGTATTAAGCGTGACATGAAAGCGGTGTTAATGGTGACACCGAGTATTGAGTTTTTCTCGTTAACGTTTGCCTTATTCAAAGCCGGTATTATCCCTATTTTAGTTGACCCAGGCATGGGCGTTAACAACCTTAAACAGTGTTTTGAAGAGTCAAAACCAGATGCCTTTATCGGCATCCCTAAGGCCCATATTGCTAGGCGCCTACTGGGTTGGGGCAAAGGCAGTGTTAAGCAAGTGATAAATGTGGGGGGCTCTGCTATTCAACGCTGGCTTGCCAACGCCATAAGCCTAGAAACCATTACCGAAATCGGCCGTAATATCGCCCAACCTTTTGATATGGCATTGTTAAAACCTGATGATATGGCAGCTATTTTGTTTACCAGTGGTAGTACCGGTACTCCCAAAGGAGTGGTATACAGCCATGCTATGTTTGAGGCGCAAATTAGCGCGCTTAAACATGATTATGGTATTTGCCCTGGCGAGCGAGACTTAGCCACTTTTCCACTGTTTTCATTATTTGGTCCGGCACTGGGCATGGCGTCTATTGTGCCAGACATGGATGCCAGTAAACCCATCACCGCCAATCCAGCCCATTTGTTTGCTGCAATTAAGCAATATCAATGCAGCAACATGTTTGTTAACCCTGCTTTGTTAGAGCGATTAGGCCAAGTTGGGGAGCAAAGCCATCATAAACTCACCAGTATTAAACGAGTCATCTCTGCAGGTGCTCCGGCAACCATTAGCTCAATCAAACGCTTTAGCAAAATGCTCAACCCACAGGTTGAAGTGTTTAATTCTTATGGTGCGACAGAGTCGTTACCTATTAGTATGATTGGCAGTCACGCTTTATTTAATACCAGCGAACTGACGGATCAAGGTAAAGGGATTTGTGTCGGCAAACCGATATCGTCGGTGAGCGTTGATATTATTGCGATTACAAATACGGCCCACCCTCATTGGTATGAAGTCAAAAAACTTGCCGCTAATGAAATAGGTGAAATTGTGGTGGGCGGACCTATGGTCAGCCAAGCTTATTATGCACGCGAACAAGCCACCCAATTATCCAAAATTATCGACGGTGAACAAATTAAGCACCGCATGGGTGACGTGGGGTATTTAGACGATAATGGCTTATTGTGGATGTGTGGTCGTAAAGGGCATATTGTTGATGCCACGCGCGGTGAACAAAGAGCAAAGCGTTTTTATACCTTACCTTGTGAGCGTGTGTTTAATACCCACCCACAAGTTAAGCGTTCAGCCATTGTAGGTGTTAAGCTTGGCGATAATATAGTGCCCGTATTGTGCATTGAATTACAAAAAGACATTGTATGCTCAACTTCGAAAGCACTGTATCAAGAGTTATTGATCTTGGCAGAGCAATATCCGCATACCGACGGAATAGGGCGCTTTTTAATTCATCCTGAATTCCCCGTCGATGTGCGTCATAACGCAAAAATATTCAGAGAAAAACTTGCTGTCTGGGCACAAAAACAGTGGAGAGAATAAGTCTCGTCTTAGAATAAAAATAAGGTATTAATAATGGATCTGACAGATTTACATCCTCTTGAGCAAGCAGCACTTTCGCAATTAGCATTGTCGGTCAACAAAGTATTTGTAACCGGAGCTGGCGGCTTTTTAGGATTGGCGATTGGTCAGCGATTATTGGCAGCAGGTATTGAAGTGGTTGGGTTTGCGCGTGGCGCCTATCCAACGCTCGTTGAACAGGGCGTCGATATGCGTCAAGGTGATATAAGTGACTATGACAGCGTTAAACAAGCCATTCAAGGGTGCGATCTGGTATTTCATGTGGCATCAAAGGCAGGCGTGTGGGGCAGTAAGCAAAGTTATTACTCACCTAATGTTGATGGTGCAAATAATATTATTAATGCCTGTAAAGCGCTTAATATTCAAAAGCTTATTTATACCAGCACCCCAAGCGTCACCTTTTCAGGGCGGGACGAAAACGGCATCGATGAATCCGCTCCTTACGCAGAGGCCTATCTCAATTATTACGGTGAATCTAAAGCCATTGCCGAGCAACTTGTGCTTACCGCTAACTCGACTTCGCTGCAAACTACCGCATTAAGGCCACATTTAATTTGGGGGCCAAACGATCCTCATCTTGTGCCAAGAGTGATTGAACGCGCTAGAGCTGGGCGGTTAAAGCTTGTTGGGAATGAAGACAAACTGGTTGATACCATTTATGTCGATAACGCCGCTTATGCCCATATTTTGGCTGCGGTTGATTTAGTGACTAATGCTAAGTGCGCAGGTAAAGCGTATTTTTTGAGTAACGATCAACCCATTACCATGGCAGATATGCTTAATCGTATTCTCGCGTGTGTTGATTTACCGCCAGTGACCAAACGTGTGCCAGCAAGTGTTGCTTATACAGCAGGCGTGATGCTCGAAACCCTCTATGGCGTATTGAATAAATCGCAAGAACCCATTATGACTCGCTTTGTCGCAAGGCAATTATCGACTAGCCATTACTTTGATATCAGTGCGGCTAAACAAGACTTAGGTTACCAACCGCTGGTGAGCATTGAACAAGGCATGCAAAAATTAAAGGTATCACTCACAAGTTAATTGTTAGGCCCCCATTTTTATTGCGTGAACAGCATACAAAAAAATGAATGGCGTAAACAATTTAAAAAGCTGTTTGTAACATTGTTTTTACATCTCATCCGTTGGTTATTTTTTAGTAATCGTTTGGTTATATTCTATTCCTCTGTATCTTAAATTCTGACCACCAAACAATAACCCCAAAGAGGGTAACTACTCATAACAAGGTGGCGCAGGGAGAAGTAATGCAAAATAACAATCAGGGTAAATGGAACTTAGCCACATTAGCCATTCATGGCGGACATCAACGCGAAGCCTTTGGTTCACTCACTACACCTTTGTATCAGACTGCCACATTTGTTTTTGATAATGCCGAACAAGGTGGAGCTCGTTTTGCCGGCGAAGAACCGGGTTATATCTATACTCGTTTAGGTAACCCGACAACCGCAGAACTTGAGCGAAAAATGGCGCTACTCGAAGGCGCCGAAGACGCAGCTGCAACAGCATCTGGTATGGCTGCCGTATCGAGTGCGTTGTTAACACATCTACATGCCGGCGATCATGTGGTTGCATCTAAAACCGTTTATGGTTGCACCTTCGCATTGATGACCACTCAGCTAACGCGTTTAGGGATCACATCAACGCTAGTGGATTTTTCCGATATAGCGGCAATCGAAGCCGCTATCAAGTCAAACACCAAAGTGCTGTTTTGCGAAACACCAGTAAATCCACATTTACAAGTATTCGATCTCGCTGCTATGGCCAATATCGCTAAAGCGCATAATCTTGTTTCAATCGTCGATAACACCTTTATGACACCACTTTTACAGCAACCAATAGCGTTGGGCATCGACATGGTGATCCACAGTGCTACCAAGTATTTAAATGGTCATGGTGATGTTATCGCGGGTATTGTGTGTGGCAATGCAGAGCACATGCACAGATTAAAATACGAAATATTAAAAGACTTCGGAGGCGTGATATCTCCGCACGATGCATGGTTAATTTTACGCGGTTTAAAAACGTTAGATGTACGGTTAACTCGTCATTGCGACAATGCCGAAGTGTTAGCCGAGTATTTAGATAAACACCCTAAATTTAGCCAAGTGTTTTACCCTGGTTTATTACACCACCAAGGTCATCGTTTCATTGGTAAGCAAATGAAACGTGCAGGTGGGGTTATTGCATTTGAATTGAAGGGCGATAAACAAGATGCGATAAACTTCGTCAATCGACTCAAGCTATTCACCATAGCAGTAAGTTTAGGTGATGCAGAATCGCTTATTCAACACCCAGCATCCATGACCCACTCACCTTATACTCCTGAAGCCCGATTCGCCGCGGGCATAACCGACAATTTGCTGCGTATCTCTGTTGGGTTGGAGAGTGTACAAGATTTGATTGCTGATATAGAGCAAGCTTTAGCATGATATTAAGCTTGATTAAGGCCCTAACGCTTTGTTTTTAATTAACATGACGTTGGGGGGCCAACATTACAATAATGCTTTACCTTTAATTAGTTTGCGTAACCACATTCTATTTGGGCTTAAGTTTGCCTGTAAATCTAAGCTTAATGGTGGTATTTCCCCACATAAATTTGCCGCTAAGCACTCAGCTACTAATGGGCCAGAGCTTAATCCACGAGAACCTAAGCCTCCTAATACATACAATCCGTTATAAATTGGGGCTGGCGTGGTTTGCCAATAGCGCTGCCATTGACTGGGTTTTTCTCTTGATTGTTGCTGAGTGTGATAGCGAGCAAATAGTTCTTTAACATTAGGAGCACAACCCACAACAGGAAAATGGTCGCGACTCACCATGCGCACACCGACTCTTGCGTCATTGTGGGAAACATCAATATCATGGGGCCAACTTGAACTCGGAAAGCTTTGTTGCATTTTTAGGCTATTTTCATGTTGTTCTATCTGACAAAAATCAAGGTGTTGCGGTGATTTTACATAACTGGCTCCTACACAATGCATCTGATTATGTTGTGGTGTGAGGTAACCATTGGCGCAGATGACGGTATTAAGCTTTGCCAGTTCACCTTGCGATGGTACATGACTGACTTGGCCTCTAAAACCTGTTATTTGAAGCTCTTTGGTTTGCTCATAACGCGTTAGCTGCGCCCCTGATGCGATCACAACTTGTGCGTGTGTTGCTATTGGTGTTTGTTTATTATGACTAAATAATTGCCAAGCCGATGAGTGTGATTCGAGTGAGCTAATGTCGCTATTATAAACGACGCTAACATTTGCTAATGTTTTTGCTTTGGCAATATTTGCTTGCGCAAATTCAAACGGGCAAACCCAACCTCCGAGTGGATAATAAAATCCAACTCTATCAATATCCACGCCAGTCAGTTGTGTCGCTTGATGTGGATTGACGCTAAATGCAATCTCGTTTGGCCACTTTTGACCATGAATAATTTTATCTAACCTAGTTTGACTCCGAACATCGAAACCTGTTTGTAATACACCACACCAATCATGTCCAATATGATATCCATCATCAACCAATGCTTGAATCCGGCGTCGGCTATAGAGAAAGGCTTGTTGGAAAAACTGACTGAGCATATTATTCTCAGGGGTGAGCAAAGGATAAATTGCGCCTTGTTTATTGCCTGAAGCGCCTAAGCCCAATTGGGCATCTTTGCAATAAATTATCACAGATTTTCCACGCTCGGCTAATGATAACGCAAGACTTGCACAAGCGATGCCTCCGCCTATAATAGCAATAGGTTCATGGTCATTAGAGTGAACCGAAGGTATTGGATTATAAGCAAACTGTTGTTCTATTTGCTGTCTCAGAGCGTTACGCTCTGCAACGGCAATATTGTCAGTTGATGCCGCGGTTGTTGATTGTGAAAATCCACAATATTCCAGTTGCTGTATGATTGAAGGATTAGTATCCTCATCGTCAATATTAGAGACAAAAAATAGTGCATTATCAACACTCAGTCGACCATATTGCCACAGCAAAAACTGATTGAAATAATGATCTGAATTAGCGGGTTGGTTTGTATGAGGCAGCGACAACCAGTGAGTGATCCGATGCTTATTCGGCGTAACAATGGTTTTAGTGTGTGTTATGGGGGAACCTTGATATAGGTCAATAATTAACTCGCTTTGATTTAGACACAAGCGTTGGCAACCCTCAATAGCTGCTATTTCGCAATGGAGTAAAGCGTGGGTTAAATTGACTAAAGGATGAGAAGCATCAAGTAGCCCTTGTTGTTGCCACTTTTTTTCAAGCTGCGCTCGATTGATAGGCGCTTGTTCAAATACACTGATATGTATGCGTGTTTGCTGTTTACCTAACGCACCTTGCTGATTGACTGCTTGTAAAGCCGCCCATAACAAGATGATTTCGTGACCATGACCTAAACCTAATTGGCCAAGGGTTAATAAACGTCGTTGAGTCTTTGTGGCTGATTTATTACCGTCACCGCTTTGCAATACTGTGTCAATATACTGCTTAGCGAGTAGGGAATATCGGCTATTCTGATTGATGTTGTTGCCCAGTAACTCACAAATGTATAATTCGTGTAAATTGGGAGAGACAGATAATGAAGTGGTTTTATTCAAAATATTTTACTCAGGGCCGATAACTTGACATTATTTTACCTGTGTTTATGGAAAGCTGACCACTTAATTGCTTTAAAGCAGCTATGATTGCCGCAATTAAGTACCGACATGTACCAAATGGATAGCAAAAAAATGAAAAGAGTCGTGATCACCGGAATGGGTGTTGTTTCAAGTATCGGTAATAACAAGCAAGAAGTGACCGAGTCACTGAAAGCAGGTCGTAGCGGTATTACTCACTCGGCACAGTTTGAAGAAATGCAATTGCGCAGTAAAGTATGGGGTGACATAAAACTCAACCCCGCTGATCATATCGATCGTAAAGCATTACGCTTTATGGGTGATGCAGCAGCTTACGCATACATTGCTATGCAAGAAGCGATTACTGACGCTAATTTAACAGAAGAACAATATTCTAACTTCCGTGTCGGTTTGATAGCTGGCACTGGTGGTGCATCATCAAAAAACCAAGTTCAGGCTGCTGATACACTTCGCGAAAAAGGTGTTAAGCGTGTTGGGCCTTATATTGTACCTCGCATTATGTCTAGTACTGCAAGTGCTTGTTTAGCTACACCCTTTAAAATTAAAGGTACCAGTTATTCAATCAGTTCTGCTTGTGCTACTTCGGCTCATTGTATTGGTCACGCCGTTGAACTTATCCAAATGGGTAAGCAAGATATGGTATTTGCTGGTGGCGCTGAAGAAGTGGATTGGACATTAACCATGGGCTTTGATGCTATGGGAGCATTATCCACTAAGTATAATGACACGCCAGAAAAAGCCTCTCGCACTTATGATGCTGATCGAGATGGATTTGTTATTTCTGGCGGCGGCGGAATTGTGGTCGTGGAAGAGCTAGAGCATGCATTAGCACGTGGTGCAAAAATTTATGCGGAAATTATTGGTTATGGTGCATCATCAGATGGCTATGACATGGTTGCGCCATCAGGCGAAGGTGCAGTTCGTTGTATGCAAATGGCATTAGCGGATGTTGATACACCGGTTGATTACATTAATACTCATGGGACTTCTACACCTGTAGGTGACATGCGTGAGCTAGAAGCATTACGCGAAGTATTTAGCGATGATATGCCTCCAATAGCATCAACCAAGTCTTTGACTGGTCATGCTTTAGGTGCTGCTGGTGTACATGAAGCAATATACAGCTTAATCATGATGGAAAGTGGCTTTATCGCTCCAAGCATCAATATTGATAATCTTGATGAAAAAGCGACAGGTATGCCAGTCGTTCGTGAAATGCGTGAGGCTGAACTTAATACCATTATGAGTAACAGTTTTGGCTTTGGTGGTACTAACGCAACATTAGTGATGCGTAAATACAAAGCGTAAATGAAATCGTGAGGTTATCTCGCTAAAAATATCAAGCCAGCATTGGGAACGATGCTGGCTTTTTTGTTGCCTTTTAAACAAAGGGCTAGAAAACAAAAGTAATACCATGATGTGGCAATCGATTACAAGCGAACGCTGCGTTTACAGATAAAAAAGCGATTTACGCAAATATCAAAGATATATCTAGATTGGCTCATTGGGTTGTTTTTATTGTCGCGAAGCGAATATGTAGGATGCAGCCCGCTATAGCATATAGGCTTAGTCAGTGATACGAGCAAAAGCGGCACCCCTGATAAAATACTCGATGATGACTACATTCGTTAACAAGCCGTTGACCGCAGTACTCATATCGTTTTTTCACTGTCTTTGGTATAAGATACTGGTTATATAACAACGCAATGTGATGTTAATAAACTCGCAGTAAATAAGATGCCTAAATGAAAATAATTGCCGATGAAAACATGCCTTATGTTGATGCCTTGTTTGGCTACTTAGGTAAAATTGAATATGTAAATGGCCGAACATTGAGCCCTGAACAAGTTGAAGGTGCGGATGTGCTACTGGTCCGTTCAGTGACCAAAGTGAATGCTGAGTTGGTGAACAAAGCGCATAAACTTAAATTTGTAGGTAGTGCTACAATTGGCACCGATCATGTCGATGTTGATTATCTTGCAAGCCGCAATATTTATTTTACAAACGCCCCTGGCTGTAATGCTACTGCAGTGGGTGAATTTGCTTTTATTGCAATGTTGGAGTTGGCTCAACGCTTTGGTGAGTCATTGGCTGGTAAAGTTGTGGGCATTGTTGGAGCAGGTAATACCGGTACTGCAGCTGCAAAGTGTTTGCAAGCCTATGGGCTAAAAGTATTGTTGTGTGACCCAATAAAAGCACTGCAAGGTGATCCTCGGGAGTTTGTGTCACTCGATACTATCATTGAACTTGCAGATATTATCAGTCTGCATGTGCCTATCACCAAGCAGGGAGATCATAAAACCTGGTACTTATTTGATGAAGCTAGGCTGAATAAACTTAAACCCAACACTTGGTTATTAAATTGCTGCCGAGGTGAGGTTATTGATAATCGAGCGCTGATCAAATTTAAACAGCAACGTGATGATGTAAAGTTGGTGCTTGATGTGTGGGAAGGTGAACCTAACCCCATGGCAGAACTCGTTGCCTTAGCAGAGTTTGCCACACCACATATTGCTGGTTATAGCCTAGAGGGAAAAGCCCGTGGTACGTATATTTTGTATCAAAAATGGTGTGAATTACTCGATTATCCGGTAAAAAAATCATTGACAAGTTTATTGCCAGCATTTCAGTTTAATCAAGTCGTAGTTCAAAGAGATTTAACCGAAAGGCAATTATTGAAATTGTCACGTTTGGTCTATGATTTACGTGATGATGATTTAACTTTCAGAAATTGTTTTTCAACGGCGGCAGGATTTGATCTAATGCGTAAAAAACATAATTATCGCCGTGAATATAGTGCTATCTCATTAGCACAAGGTTCAGACGTTTTATCAAACGGCGCCGTTAATCAATCTACATTAAGTGCATTAGGTTTTAAGTAGCGCTTGTAACAAATATTATTTGAGTGAGCGGGTTGCTTGTTAGCTTCCAAGGTTAATAATGCGTCACAAAGAGCAAAGGCGATAAATTGGCCTACACTACTGTAAAAATCCGCTCAAAACGGCTTTAGGCCCTAGTGACGTTAATTAATCATATAAGGTCGATATTGTTAATAGATAGACATATTGAAGTTAAAAAACCGTATTTCTAACCAGTTGAGAAAAAATCACTTCAAAGTCGGCTTTTTTAGTACATTAACCCTAGTAAAGCACAGGTAAACTAGGGTAGATTGATTGTTCAAACAGGATAATAGGAGTCGAGCGTTAATTATGTCTCAGGAATTTAATATAGTCGTTTTAGGTGCATCGGGTGCAGTGGGTCAAACTATGATTGAGATCCTCGAGCAGCGTAATTTTCCAGTCGCTAAGTTGTTTCCATTAGGAAGCAGTCGCAGTGCTGGTGAAACGGTTAGTTTTCACGGTAAACAAGTTGAAATTCTTGACGTAGAAACGTTTGACTGGACCCAAGCACAAATTGGTTTCTTTTCTGCTGGTGGTGATGTGTCTGCTAAATGGGCACCCATTGCGGGTGATGCAGGTTGTGTTGTTATCGACAATACCTCGCATTTTCGTTATGACATCGATGTACCATTAGTCGTACCAGAAGTTAACCCTGAAGCCATCGCTGATTTTCGCAACCGTAACATTATTGCTAACCCAAATTGTTCAACAATTCAGATGCTAGTGGCTTTAAAGCCTATCTATGACGCATTTGGTATTTCACGCATTAATGTCGCGACTTATCAATCGGTATCAGGCTCAGGTAAAAAAGCCATTGAAGAGCTAGCGGGTCAATGTGCTAAGTTACTTCAAGGCTTACCAGCAGAACCTTCAGTGTATCCGAAGCAAATTGCGTTTAACGTGTTGCCTCAAATTGATAAATTTATGGAAAATGGCTACACCAAAGAAGAAATGAAAATGGTGTGGGAAACGCAAAAAATATTTGGAGACGACGAAATCGTTGTTAACCCAACGGCGGTGCGCGTACCTGTGTTTTATGGTCATTCTGAAGCAATACACATTGAAACTCTTCAACCTGTTGATGCAGAAGATGTAAAAGCCGTTTTACGTAATGCGCCAGGGGTAGAGTTATTTGAAAACGATGACGAATATCCAACAGTGGTAACCGACGCAGCGGGTAACGATCCTGTCTATGTTGGTCGTGTTCGTAAAGATATTTCGCATTCTCACGGTATAAATTTATGGGTTACTGCCGATAACATCCGTAAAGGTGCAGCGTTAAACAGTGTTCAAATCGCCGAAATTTTAATTAGAGATTATTACTAACTCTGTGTGAATAACGAGTAATGATTTCATTAATAACGTGATTTAGTTTAAAAAGCCTGCAATGAGCAGGCTTTTTTTGTTTTACTGATCCCAATAGTAGCAGGTGCGGTAAATCTAGTTTATAGTCGTAAACATATCATTTTTAACATCAATAACATCGAATTTGCCTGTAAAACTGGCTCGTCATGGATGTGAACCGATATAGTTAACGACCATAATACTCACGATAAAAAATTGCCTAAAGCCTGTTGCCATGCTGGTAACTCCATCGCGCTAAAAGGGAAGGATTGGATGACTTTGCGTACTTCATATATTGTAGGTTTGATTGCCTGCGCCTCTGTTGGTTTTACCAATGTGCAACTGATAGAGTCTGCACAGGCAGAAACGCTCAAAATTACCGGGCCAAATGGCGAGGTAAAACAGCAAGTTAAACGGCAATATGGGCCCACTACATCCCGAGACACATTTTGGAGTATTGCACAAAAAGTTAGGCCGAATGATAAGGTCAGTGTGTATCAAGTGATGGCAGCACTGTTTGATGCAAATCCACATGCTTTCAGTGGCAATAATTACAATACCTTAGAAAGGGGGATGATATTATTGGTCCCCTCAGCAGATATTATTGCCGCAATTCCTAACGATGTAGCTAAACGACGTGCAGAACAAGATGACCGAAGCGTCAGCAGGCAAGCTCAGTCTCGTCCCGTTGTGAGTCAACCTGCTCAACCACAACCCACAGTCACACCTAAAAGACCAACTGCCGAAAAACCGCTGCAAATCGTTCAACAAACACCAGCCGTGGCCGTACAAACTAAAGCAATAAAAGATGCTAATGAGGTGGTGGTAAGCGAGTTAAATAACAAGTTAGACAAGGCAAATGCAAAAACATTAATGCTGACAGATGAGCTTGCTCGAGCACAAGATGAATTAATGGTCAGTAACAATGACAACCAAGTGTTGAAAAATAAAATTGAACAAATGACATTAAACATTTCGTCACTTGAAGAAGATTTACAATTATTACGCGAAAAGTATGAAAGTTTAACCTTAGAAAATAAAAGTCTACTCAACAAAACTGAAAATAGTGACGTTGCAGTAGAAGAACCTGCAAACTTTTGGCGAAGTTTGATGGACAACACTATTTTGTTGGTCCTTGCGGCATCAATTCCGCTTTTAGTTATTTTTGGACTTATCTTTTGGCTGCTAAGTCGCCGTAGTAAAAAGTCTCAACCGTCGGATATAAAATCAGCAACAGACACAGAAACGCAGTCAGTAACTGAATCTGACTCAGCACAAACCGATGATGACACTGTTATTCACTTAGATTCAAATGAAGAAGAGTCAATTGATGACTTACTGGATCTCGATAGCGTTAATTTACAACCCGAGACTGAAATGAGTAGTGATGCCGAGATGGACATGGCATCAGAAATGTTTATTAGTGAAAAAGAAATAGAAGACGAAGATGATGGTGAAGGCACTTCACTAGATGATTTATGGGCCGAGGCTATGGAGGATCAAGATTCTGAACTTGAGCCTCTAGAAGATGACGATGATCTCGACAGTTTGCTTGAAGGCTTGGATGACGAACCCTCTGGAACCTTGAACTCTGCAGCTCCACAAGATGATTTAGACGGTTTGCTAGCTGGTTTAGACACAGATAAAGATTCAACAAAAGATCAAGCTGATGATCTTGATGCTTCAGCGGAAAATGACATTGATTCACTACTTGCTGAGTTTGACATGCCAGCAGAATCAGCGGCAGAAGCAGACGATACGCAAGCTTCAGAGCCACCGCAATCGGCTGACAGCAACACCGACGATGACATTGATTCGCTACTTGCTGAGTTTGACATGCCAGCAGAATCAGTGGCAGAAGCAGACGATACGCAAGCTTCAGAGCCACCGCAATCGGCCGACACTAACACCGACGATGACATTGATTCACTACTTGCTGAATTTGACATGCCAGCAGAATCAGCGGCAGAAGCAGACGATACACAAGCTTCAGAGCCACCGCAATCGGCTGACAGCAACACCGACGATGACATTGATTCACTACTTGCTGAGTTTGACATGCCAGCAGAATCAGCGGCAGAAGCAGACGATACACAAGCTTCAGAGCCACCGCAATCGGCCGACAGCAACACCGACGATGACATTGATTCACTACTTGCTGAGTTTGATATGCCAGCAGCATCAGCGGCAGAAGCAGACGATACACAAGCTTCAGAGCCACCGCAATCGGCTGACAGCAACGCCGACGATGACATTGATTCACTACTTGGTGGGTTTGACATGCCAGCAGAATCAGTGGCAGAAGCAGACGATACACAAGCTTCAGAGCCACCGCAATCGGCCGACAGCAACACCGACGATGACATTGATTCACTACTTGCTGAGTTTGATATGCCAGCAGAATCAGCGGCAGAAGCAGACGATACGCAAGCTTCAGAGCTTCCGCAATCGGCCGACACTAACACCGACGATGACATTGATTCGCTACTTGCTGAGTTTGACATGCCAGCAGAATCAGACGATACGCAAGCTTCAGAGCCACCGCAATCGGCTGACAGCAACACCGACGATGATATTGATTCGCTACTTGCTGAATTTGATTCAGTTGACAGTGATACCACAACAGAAAATGAAAGTGATATCGATAGTGCGTTAACGGGCTTATCTGCAAGTAAAGAAGATGATATAGAAGTTACCGATTTTCCCCCTTTAACCAGTGCATCGGTTGACAACGACGATGATATTGCCGCGTTAATTGCTGCCGAACTTCAAGATACGGCGAATGAAGACGAACAAGAGGCTAGTGATGATGATATCGATGCATTACTGGACAGCTTAAATGAACCTATTATTGATTCAACATTGGATGACAATGATGAATTACCAATACAAGAACAACAAAATACCCATATTGACGATTTAGCAGCTCAAATAGCCGCTGAACTCGATGATGAAGATCTCGATGGTGAAATTAATGACAATGAAACCACAGATGAAGACATTGATGCCTTATTAACTAGCCTAAATGAGCCTGTTACCGAATCTGAGTCAAATGAGCTGGATAATGACGATGTTCAAGCACAAATTGCAGCTGAGTTAGAAGACGATTCATCCGATGAAGAATCAATAACAGATGAAGAGTCTGAAGATGATATTAATGCTTTATTAGCAAGTTTTACAGATGACACATCAGCAGTCACAGATATTAAAGATAGCCAACCTATTGATGATTCAGAGTTATTTGATGAACTTGAAGAGCACCTTAATGATAACGAATCAGCTAAAATAGGTGATGCGGATATTGTTGAAACGGATGAACCGCTTCAGCCTAACATTGATGAAGACATTGAAACAGATGCAGAAGTTGATAGCCACCATGATGATGCCCCTTTATTGGATGCCTCAGCAGACACCGAAATTGATGCTCCATTATCCTTAACTGATAGTGATGATGTAGATATTGAAACTGATGCAGAAGTTGATAGTCACCATGATGATGCCTCTTTATTGGATGCCTCATCTGACACTGAAATTGATGCCCCGCTACTCTCAACTGATAGTGATGATGAAACATTGGAGCCAGAAGTCGAAACCATATCCGCTCAAGATGTGGATACCGATGATGGCCTTGAGGCTTTACTCGCGCAAATGGACGATGAAGACGTTTCATTAGCGGCCGAGCAAACTCAAACCAGTAAAGAACCGAGTCAATCAAATGACCAGCAGGTCAATAAGCCTAAGTTACTCGACTGGGAAAGCGATTTACTTAACGCGGCTGAGTCTGCCGCTAGCGAAAATGAAATTGAAGCTCCAGAGGTCAGTGACGATGACCTACTGGCTGCATTTTCACAGTCATTAAACGATGATGAAGATGATGATTATACTTCTGAAGATGACTATATTCTGAGTGACGATAACTTAACCGTCGATGAAGCTTTGGCGGCACTAGATCAAAAAGAACATACAGAATATAAAGCCAGTGATGATGACTTAATGCGTTTTGAGCGTGAAAACGGCTATATCGACATTGATAAATTGTTAAATGATGCTGACGAAACCGATGACAAAACGGATCAGTATAAAGATGTTAATGTTGATATGGGGTCAGTTAATTCGTTAATTGGCAACGCCGATATGGTGGATGTTGATGATGAAGAAAACTCCGTGAATGCCAAACTCGATTTAGCCAGAGCTTATATTGAGATTGAAGATCAAGACAGCGCTAAAGCCTTGTTAAAAGAAGTACAAATGGACGGAAATGATCGTCAACAATCAGAAGCGGCTAACCTACTTAAAAGCTTTAATTAACTTGGGTGATCAATCTAACGTGACGAAAGTAAATTGCCTCACGTTAACCTTATAAAAGCAAACGGCGCAGATACATGCGCCGTTTTTTTATGGTAAACTGCGCGCCATTATTAAGCAGAGGATATTGGCATGCGGGTCGCGTTAGGTATTGAATATGATGGTAGTGGTTTTTTCGGATGGCAGCGCCAAGCCGAAGTCGATTCAGTGCAATCCCAGCTTGAAAAAGCCTTAAAATATGTGGCTAACGAACCCATAGACGTTTTCTGCGCCGGACGGACGGACGCTGGCGTACACGGCACAGGGCAAGTGGTGCACTTTGACACCAATGCGCAGCGCCCAATGACCGCATGGACACTAGGTGTCAATGCTAATTTGCCAGACTGTATCGCAGTTAGATGGGCAAAAGAAGTCGATGACAGCTTTCACGCGCGTTTTAGTGCAACAGCAAGGCGCTACCGATATGTTATTTATAATCATCAATTGCGACCTGGGATTTTACGTTCTGGCGTGAGTCATTATCATGGTGATATTAATGAAAACCTGATGCATCAAGCCGCACAGCTTTTATTAGGCGAACACGATTTTACCAGTTTTCGGGCGATACATTGCCAATCTAAAACCCCATTTAGAAATGTGCATCAAGTCAATGTGACTCGCCAAGGTATGTATGTAATGATTGATATTCAAGCCAATGCATTTTTACATCATATGGTGCGAAATATTGTGGGGTCGTTACTTGAAATTGGTCTAGGTAATCAACCAATAGAGTGGATTACACAATTGCTGGCTTTGAAAGATCGCAACCAAGCAGCAGCCACAGCAAAACCGAATGGTTTGTACCTAGTTGATGTTACTTACCCTGAACAATATCAATTACCTAAGTTATCACTTGGCCCATTATTTATGTTGGACTAAAGTGCTCTCTAAACATATTTATTAAGATGTAACATTGAGTTTTTATATTTTCGCCACACCGACTAGAGTTTGCAAAAGTTAAATGGTATTGAATAATGTCAATCGTGTCTCAAATTAAGGTGCCAAATCAACAATCAAGCCTAAATCAATGGTTGGATTACTTATTAGCAATTCACCCTAACGAAATAGATATGGGGTTAACAAGGGTTAATGCTGTTGCCGAGCGTTTAAACGTGACGGATTTGGCCCCAGCTAAAGTGATTACGGTTGCAGGTACTAATGGCAAAGGCACCACATGTGCCATGCTTGCATCCATTTTACGCCAAGCCGATTTGTCTGTTGGGGTGTATAGCTCACCTCATTTACTGCATTACAATGAACGGATCCAGGTTAATCAACAAGATGCTACTGACGCATCATTGATTGAGGCTTTTTGTGCCATTGAGACAACTCGAGGTGATATCTCATTAACCTTTTTTGAATATGCGACCTTAGCGGGATTATATTTGTTTAAAGCTGCTAGAGTCGATGTCATCATTCTTGAAGTGGGCTTAGGTGGACGGTTAGATGCCACTAATATTATAGATTCTACAGCCACTATTTTGACCTCTATCGATCTTGACCATCAAGAATATTTAGGCAATACACGTGAACAGGTCGGTAAAGAAAAAGCAGGGGTATTTCGCTCAGATTGCCTCGCCATCATAGGCGAGCCAGACTTACCCTTGAGTGTAACGCAATATGCAGATCAACTCCGTACAACACTTTACCGTGTAGGACATGAATTTTATTACCTTAAAGACCAGAGCCAGCCAGCACTATGGCATTTTGAGTCTGCGCATAAGTCCTATAACAGCTTAGTTGTGCCAAGATTACCGTTAGCTAACGCCGCGAGTGTCGTTGCGCTACTAAGCCATATTTGGCCGAATATAAATCAGCAACAGATTAATAAAGGCCTACAGCAAGCTCAATTAGCTGGGCGGCTAGAACAAGTGAGCGAGCAACCATTAGTATTGTTGGATGTTGCACATAATCCCCATGCCGCAAGGTATTTAGCGCAGCAATTACAGGCGTATCAAGGCCGTCGTATTGTTGCATTATGTGGCATGCTTAAAGATAAAGACATCACAGCGGTATTGGCGACATTAGCGCAACAAATTAGCCATTGGAACTTAGTGAGTTTAGATAATCCACGTGGCGCATCTGCTCAAGCATTGCGTCAAGCATTGCCCAATGACAGTAGTCGTCAACATACCAGTGAGTTTGTTGATATTGCCAGTGCATGGCAATCCATACAAGCGACGATAAATGCGGATGATGTGGTTATTGTTTTTGGCTCCTTTTATACTGTAGCTGGGTTTAAATCGTTATAAACACTATTATGTTAGGCGTTGGTTTTAGCAACCATTATTAACCTCGTCTTGTTAAAAAAGGGAATTAATTTTGAATCGACAATTTCAAAATCGTTTGGTCGGCACCATCGTATTAGTGGCCTTAGGGGTGATTTTTTTACCTGATTTATTAGACGGTAAAAAAGCACAAGTGGTCGAAGAGTTTACTGAAATTCCTTTACGGCCCGTACCGTCAACCACTGCAGATAATACTGCAGATGCCAATAAGGCCAAACCTGTCGAAGAGTTTCAGGTATTAACGATTGCAGAGCCACAAGACCTCAGCAATGACGTAGTTGAGCTTGGTGACGTCGAAGCAACCCAAGACGCTAGCCAAGTAGGTAAACCATCAACGGCAGTCAAAAAAACTGAACCTCAAATTGCTAATAATGTTACCCACTCTGTTACGGCCGGTTTTACGTTACAATTAGGTGGTTTTAATAATATTACCAATGTAAAAGCCTTAATCACGCAGTTACGCAAGGCAGGGTTTAATGCCTACACACTGCCTAATGTACCTGTTGAAGGTAAATTAACCCGAGTATTTGTTGGCCCTGAAGTGTCTAAAGAAAAACTTAAAGCTCGTCAGCAACCGATATTCAACTTAACCGGATTAAAAGGCAAAATCGTAGCCTATAATCCACAAGAACAATAACCTATTCAGACGGTTTTGCTTGCGTGATTAATATTTACAATTTGATTGTTCTTAATCACGCAAGAATAATTTGTGCAATCAGAGGTGAGAAACATTTCTGTCTCTGTTAGAATCCCGCCGTCTTGAACCTTATACCGGATCCCCATCTCCATGGTTTGGATTGATTACGCAATACTTATTGTCATCGGGTTATCAACTATTATTAGTTTGATCCGTGGATTTGCCAAAGAAGCCATGTCTCTTGTGGTTTGGTTTGCCGCTTTCTTTATCGCTAGCCAGTTTTACCTTGATCTCGCTGCGCATTTAACCCAAATGCAGGACGAGTTAGTCAGAAACGGTGTCGCGATTGCCATTCTTTTTGTCATTACCCTGATCCTAGGGGCATTAGTGAATTATTTATTAGGTCAGTTAGTGGCTAAAACTGGTCTATCTGGCACAGACCGTGTATTAGGTCTTTGCTTTGGGGCCATTCGTGGCGCCTTGATTGTTAGCGCATTACTGTTTTTTATGGATGCTTTTACGGCATTCCCTGACACGCAATGGTGGCAGGATTCTGTACTCGTACCTGAATTTGGCGTGGTTATTCAGTGGTTTTTTAACTACCTCGAAAACACCTCAAGCTTTGTACCCAAAATATAAACATAAAAACACCTTACAGTGAGGAACCTTACCCATGTGTGGTATCGTCGGAATAGTAGGAAAATCAACAGTTAATCAAACCATTTATGATGCACTGACCGTGCTTCAACATCGTGGACAAGACGCAGCAGGTATTGTCACTGTTGACATTAATGCGTTTCGTTTACGTAAAGCTAATGGCTTGGTTAAAGATGTGTTTGAACCTAAACACATGCAACGTTTACAAGGCAATGCTGGTATTGGTCATGTTCGTTATCCTACCGCGGGTAGCTCAAGTGCTTCTGAAGCACAGCCATTTTATGTTAACTCGCCATTTGGTATTTCATTAGCCCATAACGGTAACCTGACTAATACACTTGAATTAGCTGACAACCTAGTAAAAAAACGTCGTCATGTTAACACCACCTCAGACTCAGAAATTTTGTTAAATTTGTTAGCCGACGAACTGCAAGAAACCCGCAGTTTAACGTTAAGTGCTGATGAAGTATTTGATGCTGTTGCCAAAGTGCATGCACAAACTCGTGGTGCTTATGCTGTTGTGGCAATGATTATTGGTCAAGGTTTAGTTGCATTTCGTGACCCTTTTGGTATACGTCCATTGGTGCTTGGTAAGCATGAAACGGCAACTGGCACCGAATACATGGTTGCCTCAGAAAGCGTGGCACTGGATGCAGTAGGTTTTGAAGTGATGCGTGATGTGGCACCAGGCGAGGCGATTTATATATCACTTGATGGCCAGTTATTTACCCGCCAATGCGCTGTTGATCCAAGTTATGCTCCGTGTATTTTTGAATTTGTATATTTTGCACGTCCAGATTCAAGCATCGATAAAATCTCAGTTTACGCCAGTCGTGTCAACATGGGGGCAAAGCTGGGGGAAAAAATTAAGAAAGAATGGGAAGACCACGACATTGATGTTGTTATCCCTATTCCAGAAACCTCGTGCGATATCGCCTTAGAAATTGCTCGTTGCATGGATTTACCGTATCGCCAAGGGTTTGTTAAAAACCGTTATATTGGCCGTACTTTTATTATGCCTGGCCAGCAAGAACGTAAAAAATCTGTCCGTCGTAAGCTCAATGCTATTAATACCGAATTTAAAGGTAAAAATGTGTTGCTAGTTGACGATTCAATTGTACGTGGCACTACGTCTGAACAGATTATCGAAATGGCACGTGAAGCAGGGGCGAAGAAAGTATACTTTGCCTCAGCAGCACCAGAAATTCGCTTCCCTAATGTGTATGGTATTGATATGCCAACGTCTAATGAGCTTATTGCCCATGGTCGTGATGCCGATGAAATTGCTAAAATCATTGGTGCTGACGGCATTATTTTCCAAGATTTAAGCGACTTAGTTGAAGCGGTAAGAATGGAAAATCCAGAAATTAAGCGTTTCGAAACATCTGTGTTTGACGGTCATTATATTACTAATGACGTTGACCAAGCGTATTTGGACCATTTAACACAGTTGCGTAATGATGATGCCAAAGCGAATCGCTCAAAAGACATTGGTACAAACTTAGAAATGCACAACGAGTGTCATCCATAAGTTAACCAGCGTTTATTAGCCATAGAAGCCAGCATGAAAATGCTGGTTTTTTATGTTCGATTAAAAAGCACAATAACCCGCGATAACAAAAGTACAAGCAGGACGCTAGTCCACCCTTGTTTTCTATCCGTTAAGCCTAGCGTTCAGTTCACTATAGTGTTCAAGGGCTTGTGACACTGCATTTGGGTTGAATTGGTTTATTTTACGGTAATGTTGCAGTGTTTTTTGTAGATATCGTGTCGCAATATCTTGTTGGATTAGGTCGGTTGTATGCCATATGCTATTGCCAATTAGCGTAATGGGATATGTTGCCATTTTTCCCTCAACTGGCACGGATTTGTGACCAAAACGAACATAGATAATTTCATAGAAACGACGGTTTTCTTCAATCAGTTTCTCATCAATTAAACCACAATCAAGTTGAATAAGATGTTGGCGTAATTCATATTGATGATGAACCGGACACAAGATAAAGTCGATTTCGCGGTCACAATGTTGCTGGCAAAGTGAATTAACAAACTCGATCATCAAATCGCCACCCACTCCGGCAATAATCACTAAGGGTGTATGCTCATCTTGGTCCAAAGGAATAACTGATATATCAGCACAATGCACTTGCCATTTGGGTGGATGTTGTTGTGGGTAAAACCGCTCAAGCTTAGTGGTTAACTGTTGCATTAATGCAGGCACAATATCGACAAAATGGATCATCGCCGCTTGCCTGTCTAGTAATGCGGCGCCGAGTAATCCATGGTCGCAACAACAATCCCAAATATGTGTATAACCCTTGGGGATCATCTTGTTGATATGTGTTAAGCGGTGGCCGAGTTTCATCTATTTATCATGTTTGGAAGTGAACTTGCGCATTGTAATGATTTAAATTGATATGTCGCTAATTATTTCGTGTTTGCAGCTTGGCGTATTTAACGCTAATCTATACTGTAAATTTATACAGTTAATTGGCGCAGTTCATCTTATTGAATGCTAGCAGCCCAACAGTGGATTATGATTTTATATATTGCAGAAAAACCCAGCTTAGGTCGTGCAATTGCCGACGTGTTGCCAAAGCCGCATAAGAAAGGTGATGGTTTTATCACTGCTGCCAATGGTGACTGTGTGTCATGGTGCATTGGCCACTTATTAGAGCAAGCCGAACCAGACGCTTATAACGATGCGTTTAAGTCGTGGAAACTTGAACATTTACCCATAGTGCCACACACGTGGAAACTACAGCCTAAGCCTAAAACCCGCAGCCAACTTACGGTGTTACGAAAATTAGTCAAGCAAGCATCATCGATCATTAATGCTGGAGATCCAGACCGTGAAGGGCAGTTGCTGGTCGATGAAGTGATTTCTTATTTGGGTATAAAAGGCGACAAGCTTAATCAAGTGCAGCGTCTGTTAATCAGTGACTTAAATCCACAAGCAGTAAAACGAGCATTAGGGCAGTTACGCAGCAACCGAGAGTTTATTCCCTTATCAACCTCGGCATTGGCCCGTAGCCGTGCCGACTGGTTATACGGTATGAACATGACCCGGGCTTACACCATTCAAGGCCGTAAAGTGGGTTACCAAGGTGTATTGTCGGTTGGTCGAGTACAAACGCCTGTTCTTGGGTTGGTGGTACGTCGCGATGATGAGATTGCCAATTTTAACCCTAAGGCATTTTATGATGTATTGGCGCATTTAGTTACCGACCAACAACTCACTTTTACAGCCAAGTGGCAACCTAGCGAAGCATGTCAGCCATATATGGATGAAGATGGCCGAGTATTAGCGAAAGGCTTAGCCGAAAACGTCGTTGCCCGTATTAATGGTCAACCCGCTGAAGTCACGAAATTGGAGGCCAAAGATAAACGCCAAAATCCACCATTACCTTACAGCTTATCAGCATTACAAATAGATGCAGCTAAACGTTTTGGCCTATCGGCTAAAGAGGTGCTTGACACTTGCCAAAGTTTGTACGAGCGTCATAAGTTGATTACTTATCCACGCTCAGACAGTCGCTACTTACCAAAAGAGCAACATGCTTTAGCGCCAAGAGTATTGGACGCCGTGCTCAAAGGCGCTTCAGACTTAATTGAAGGTTGTGAGTCTCCTAATAGCAAACTTAAATCTAAAGCGTGGGACGACAGCAAAGTAGATGCTCACCATGCGATAGTGCCAACAGAAAAGGTGGCTAACTTATCGGCATTATCAAGTAACGAAGCCAAGTTATATCAACACGTGGCAAGGCAATATTTAGCCCAGTTTTATCCCGCTTATATCTATGCTGAAACCGCCGTTGAAGTGACTATTGTCGGTGGATTATTTACTTCTAAAGCTCGCCAAGATAAAACAATGGGCTGGAAACAATTGTTTAAGCGAACTTCCACAACAAGCTCGTCCAATAACGATGACGATAATGATGATGCGGTACAATCGTTACCGCCACTGGCAAAAGGGCAAATGTTACTGTGCCAGCGCGGTGAATTACTCGAAAAAATGACTCAAGCCCCAAAACATTTTACCGATGCCACATTACTCGGGGCTATGACGGGCATCAACCGTTATGTGACAAACAGCGAGATAAAAAAAATCCTTAAAGAAACCGATGGCTTAGGAACAGAAGCCACTCGTGCAGGAATTATTGAATTGCTGTTTAAGCGCGGTTATTTAGTTCGCCAAGGTAAAGCAATTAAAGCGACACCTGTTGGCGTTGGCTTAATCCGCAGTTTACCAGAATCAGCAACCACCCCCGACATGACCGCCTTATGGGAAAATAGCTTGGATGCCATCAGTCAAAAACGTCTAAAATATGATGCCTTTATGCAGCCATTGCTGAGCCAGTTAGATAGCCTCATCACTCAAGCATCAAATCAATTACCATCAGCATTGCAAGGTGTAGCGAGTACGGCACCGAAACGCAGCTTTAAAAAGTCTTATAAGAAGAAAGCCAAGACAAAAAGCTAAGAATGGTAATATGGTACTAAAAAGCGATAACAAACGGTGATAAGCAAACGCTGCGCTGATTGTAACAAGTGTTAAACAAAGCGAGGTGAAAAGCTGAATCACCAATGAGAGCCATTGAAGAGTGTCGAAGTAGGCATTAATTAAAATCGACCATGAGGTATAAAGCTCTTATGATTCAGAAGGCCTCAACTTAGCTGTAGAGCTTACTTTAACCCAATGAAAAAGATACATTATTACTAGTTTAGTGATTCCGCTTACACAAGCTAAAGTTAATAACGGCCAAGCATCTTTTAGACCCATAGCACAAGAAAATGCGATAGTTGATATATCCATCAATAGAATAAATAGACTTATACGGATATCAATAGCGCCAGTATGGCCTGATTTTAGTATTATACCAATCCCATTAAATATCGGGTCAGTTCAGAGTCTCTCAGGTTTTTCAATTCAAGGCACATTGATATAGAAATGGTTGTTGCCTTTTAAATCGATGTAACACAGAAGTGGAATACCTGAGAGACTCCATTCTGGCGGGTTTCAAAGTCCTTTATGCTTCGTTAGATGCTTTCAAAATACGAC
>NZ_JBSQBN010000046.1:0-30675 GCF_053850585.1 Shewanella sp. A22 | reverse complement strand
GATTACAACGAAATTGTCGAGTATTGCTGTCTAGCGTGGAATAGATTCATATCGTGTAAAAGCCGAGTGAGAAAACTATGCCAAAGAGACTGGGCAAATCTGGGAAGACTTTAATCATAATTGGTATTAGATGCTTTCATAATAGAATCACTATTCGCTTCAATCATCTGCCTTGCCTACAGCTCTTTGAACTCCCGCTGAAAGATCACATATTTAATAGGATTGGTATAAGCAGGAGAATCTGGTGGTTTTTTGGGGGTTATAAACGTAACGTTAATAGTTTATCTACAATCGCCTTATTGGCTTCGGGGAATTCATATTCAGAGATGGTTTGTTGTTCAACCCATTCTATTTGTTGCCCCTCAACGCCAGTGGCTTGGCCATCGAAATCTGTCACCAAGTGAATATCAAGTCTTACCTGCTTATCTGGATAGTCATGACGGATGTCCATAAATGCTGTGGTGCTGCTTACATCAATATTGACTTCTTCTTTCAATTCTCGAGTCAGCGCTTGCGTTACCGTTTCATTTTTTTCAACTTTACCCCCAGGAAATTCCCATTTTCCACCTTGGTGTAAATGATCATGGCGCTTGGCGATTAAGATCTGTTTATGTTGATTTATGATAACGCCGACAGCAACATGGATTCTTTTTTGCATGTTTGGTCCTTATTAATTGAACTTATTGTTTGAAGAAGTCTTCTTCCTCAAATCCAATATCATCAAGCATATCAGGATCGATACTATTCTTAACTGGAATGACATGCTTTTCGCTGGCCCAATCACCAAGGTCGATGAGTTTACAACGTTCACTGCAAAAAGGTTTAAATAGTGATTTATCATTCCATTGCACTTGGATGTGGCAAACAGGGCAATTTACTACTGTTAAAGGCATAGTCATACTTGGTTATTAATGTTGTTAGTGATGGTAATGTGTTTACGAGCAGGTTGCTAGTGAGAACTCAATAGTTTTACTTGTATGGCGTTGTAAATTGAAATCTACAAAATGAATGGCGTAACGATTTCGGTGGCCACTTATGGTTGGGTAGCAATTTTGGTTTGGATTTATTTTTACTCGAATTATTGAAAGCGGTTTTGGTGAGTCACCTTGATAGAATCCAGCTTGAGCGTGATACAAGTTGAAATCAGCGGAGTGTCTTATCAAGTCTAGTAATAGTGTTATTGGTGCTAAAATTGGCTGATACTGGTGAAGCCAACCTTCGAGGTCTTGCTGTCTAGTTTGCCATGTTTTTCCCAGCCAGAAATGGAGCTGGGGTAAATCAAAATTACAATATGCACCTGTCATATTTACTCGCTGTCGTAATGCAGAGAGAAATTTATCCTGTTTAAGGCAACAACCAATTCTGTCTTGTGTTTGCAGTGGTGTTTTTAATGCGTTGAGTTTTTCAATAAGTTGATCAACTTGAACATTATCAACGCTTGTGTATGTTTGCCAATGCGAAATTAATTGAATTTGTTTTTCAATATCTTTTAATATATCAGTGCGGTAGTCACAGCGTTCTGTTAGCTCAGCAAGAGAAAACAAAGGGGAAAAGCATTGATGTTGGCTATCTTGTTTAACATGCTGCTGCAATTGTAAGGCGAGATTCTCTATGCGTAAATAACTACGTATTTTTTCATTTAATGGTTGTTCGTAGATTAAATCAGTCATTGACGTTAGTTTCTAAATTGGCTGCATATTGTAAGTATTGTTGGTGCAGACTGAATACTTGACTGCGCAACAGCTCGTGTTCTCCTTGATTATCGATAATATCATCAGCCAGTGCTAGTCGTTGTTCTCGCGTTATTTGACTTGCAAGAATATGCTCAACTTGTTCTTTACTGACACCATCACGTTGCATCGTCCTTGAAATTTGTAATTCGGGTGTAATATCTACAACCAAAGTTGTATTAACTAAACTATCTAATTGATTCTCAAATAGCAAGGGTACAACCATGATGACATAGGCTGAAGTCGATGCTTTAACTTGGTCGAGCATTTTTTTGCGGATCATGGGGTGAAGTAAATTATTAAGCCATAAACGTTGTTGCGGATTATTGAACACTTGCGCTCGTAGGGCGGCTCTATCGAGGTCTCCATTGGCTAACAGGATAATGTTACCAAAGTGTTCAGTTATAGCTTTGAGCCCTTCTGAGCCAATAGCGACAACATCTCGAGCAATGATATCGGCATCTACTAAGTCTATCCCGTATTCGGCAAATAGCTTAGCAACAGTAGTTTTGCCGCTTGCAATACCACCAGTCAGTCCGACAACAAACTTATCTTTAATCATAGTGTACTTAGATACCAGTTAAGAATATCTTGTCCCCAGATTAACGCTATCCAACCCGCTGCGGCTATATAAGGGCCAAAAGGAATGGGATTACCTTTATTGAGCTTTTTAGCGATGATCATCGTTATACCTACTACAGCACCAACCAGTGAAGATAATAGAATAATTAATGGTAGCATCTGCCAACCTAACCAAGCACCGAATACTGCTAACAATTTAAAGTCACCGTAGCCCATGCCTTCTTTGCCAGTAACTAGTTTAAATAACCAAAATACAGACCAAAGGCTTAAGTAACCCGCCGCCGCGCCAATAATGGCATCTTCAGGGCTGGCATAAATACCTTTAAGGTTAATCATTATTCCTAACCAAAGGATGGGTAAAGTGAGTTGATCTGGTAATAACATTTCATCCAAGTCGATGCCAGTTAAAGCGACTAAGAAAAACGTTAGAATACTGGCATAAAAAAATTGCCATGTTGGACCGAAGTGCCAAGCTAATGTGGCAATTAATATCCCAGTTAATAATTCAATAATAGGGTATCTGACTGAAATAGCTGTTTTGCAATTAGCACATTTTCCCCTAAGGGATAACCATCCCCAAATAGGTAGATTATGCCAAGGTTTAATGTTCGCTTTGCATTTAGGGCATGCAGAGCCGGGCACAACGAGATTGTATTTTGCAGGATAAGGATCGATGGCTTTATTTAATCGTTCGTTGCCTACTTGTTTGACTATGTCAGGATGATATTCATTTAAATAGAAATTGCATTCGCTTTGCCATTCTCGTTTCATCATAACGGGTAAGCGGTGAATGACGACATTGATAAAGCTGCCAATTGTGGCTGCAAACACAAAGCTAATAGTAATAAATACCCACGGGTATTGGTTCATTAAAGAGATAAATTCAGTCATTTTTTCTTTTTTATTTAAGGTGTTATTTTATGTTAACCAACAATATTACCCATCTGGAAAATTGGCAAGTACATAGCAACAATCAATCCGCCGACAACAGTACCAATAACCACCATCATTATCGGTTCTATAAGGCTAGATAAACCATCAACTGCATCATCAACTTGCATTTCATAAATGTTGGCGACTTTATTAAGCATTTCATCTAAGCCTCCTGACTCTTCCCCAATCATCACCATTTGAATTAACATGTCGGGAAATAGACCTGTAGTACGCATTGCCACATTCATTTGCATACCAGACATAACCTCTTGGCGCACTTTTAATAACGCCTTGCGATAAACGTAGTTGCCTGATGCGCCTGCTGCAGACTCTAAACCGTCTATTAACGGAACACCTGCTGCAAAAGTCGTCGATAATGTACGAGCAAATCGAGCCATTGCTGCTTTGTGGAGAATATTCCCAAGTGCTGGAATTCTTAATATTAACTCATCAATTCTGTTCCGGAAGGTTTGTGAGGTTCTATGAGCTCTTTTGAACAGCCAAATACTTGCAATTATTGCAATGAGAAAGAAGTACCATGAGACTTGTAACCACCGAGATAGGCTTACTACAAGCTGAGTAAATGCTGGCAGTTCTGCACCAAACCCTTTAAAAATATCTTCAAATTGTGGTACCACAAAAAGTAAAAGTAATACAGTTACAGCAATCGCAACAATTACCACTGCAGCGGGATAAAACATTGCTTTTTTTATTTTAGATTTTAATTGCTCTGCTTTTTCTCGATACGTCGCAATTCGATCGAAAACAGCATCCAAGGAGCCAGAGTGTTCACCAGCAGCGACTAAGTCAACATACAAATCGTCAAAATATAATCTGTGGGGTCTGAGTGAATCTGATAATGGGATGCCAGATTGAACATCCGATAAAATGGTTCCTAATAGCTCTCTGACTTTTGCCTTTTCATGGCCTCGGCCAAGTAGTTCAATGGTTGTGACTAGCGGAACACCTGCGGCTAACATCGTTGCAATTTGCCGTGTGATCATTGCAATGTCCATTGCCGAAATCTTTTTCTCAGATTTAAATAATGGCGCAGATTTTTTGCGCACCCCTTTAGGGGTAACACCTTGTGCTTTTAACACGCTGCGAATTTCAGCTATAGTTGATCCTTTCAATTCACCTGAAGTGCGTTGACCATCGCGGTTAATGCCTTTCCATTGGTAGGTGAATACTTTCGGCTGGTGCTTGGCTGTTTTTTTCGCTTTTGGCTTTCTTTTTGTTTTTGCTGTTGTAGCCATTTAGCAAGTCCTTCTTTTTAAGCTACTTTGGCATTAAATAATGGTTACTAAGATATAATAGTAACAATCCATTAAATGGTTGAATTACTATAGCTGAATTAAAAACTCGTCACACGGTTAATTTCGGCGATACTCGTCATGCCATTAATGACTTTTAGTAAACCCGATTGACGTAAATCGCGCATACCTTGTTGTTTAGCTTGGCTGGCAATTTGTAGCGAGTTACCGCCTTCCATGATAGTGCGAGCAATCTCATCACTCATTTTCATGACTTCATAAATCCCCACACGGCCTTTATACCCACCTGAACAAAGTTCGCATCCTATCGGTTTAAAGGCAGTGAATCCTTTTAATATATCGTCTTCAGTAAAACCTAAGCGTCGTAATTCTGCGTCGGGAATATCTTCAGGTTGCTTACATGAAGGGCACAAGCGTCTTGATAGTCTTTGAGCGATAATTAGATTCACTGAACTTGCAATATTATAACCTGGTACACCCATGTTGATTAAACGGGTTAACGTTTCTGCTGCAGAGTTGGTGTGCAGCGTTGATAATACTAAATGGCCCGTTTGGGCTGCTTTTATGGCGATTTCTGCCGTTTCTAAATCTCGGATCTCACCCACCATCACCACGTCGGGATCTTGGCGTAAAAAAGACCTTAGCGCTGATGCGAAAGTTAAACCGGCTTTTAAATTAATATGAACTTGGTTAACGCCTTCGAGATTAATTTCAACCGGGTCTTCAGCTGTAGATATGTTTCGCTCTTCTGTATTAAGTATATTAAGGCCGGTGTATAAAGAAACGGTTTTACCAGACCCAGTTGGACCGGTCACTAGAATCATGCCTTGAGGTTTGGCGAGCATTTCTTCGTACAATAGACGTTGATCATCTTCATAGCCAAGTTTTTCGATACCGAGCTGCGCGGATGATGAATCTAATATACGCATTACAATTTTCTCACCCCAAATGGTGGGCAAGGTACTGACACGAAAATCGATAGATTTGGTTCGCGACAGTTTCATTTTTATACGGCCATCTTGCGGGACGCGACGTTCTGCAATATCGAGTTTTGACATTACCTTTAAACGGGCTGAAATTCGGTTGGACAGGTTAACTGGTGGCTCAGATACTTCATGTAAGATGCCGTCGATACGAAAGCGAATACGGTAACGTTTTTCGTAGGGTTCAAAATGTAAGTCAGAAGCCCCTTTGCGGATAGCGTCGGTAAGGATTTTATTAATATAAATAACAATAGGGGCATCATCGCTGCTTTCGCCTGTGGGCTCATCTCGCCTTTCGCTATCCGTGACCTCCATATTGGCAAGCGCTTCTTCGTCTGCCCCTGCTAAGTCTAAACCTGAAATATCGTCTTCAATGATCTTCTCGAGTGCTTTTAGCAGCTTATCATCTTCAACAAGAATAGCTTCTGCATGTAAACCTAAGCTAAATTGAAAATCTTCAAGAGCTGAAATGTTAGTTGGATCTGAGGTCGCAATATAGAGGCGATTACCGCGCTTAAATAAAGGCAAACATTTATGCTTTTCAATCAGTTTTTTGTTAAGAATATCCTCTGAGATACTCACAACATCAAACTCATTTAAATCAAGCAACGGGGTACCATATTCTTCGTAGCACAATTCCGCTATTTCGCGCGATGATAAAACTTTGGATTTAACTAGTGTACTAACTAAAGAATGTTTCGACTTTCTTGATTCCGATATAGCATTAGACAATTGCTCTTCGCTAAGTAGTCCTTTGCGAATGAAAAGTGTCGATAATCCTAAATGTAAGTTAGTAGAAGACATGGGGGCTCCAGTTGTACCCAAGGGCTAAAATGATAACTTCTTTTTTGGAGATTGTCATTTTAATCGATTGAATAAACTATCATTTGTAATGCTAAATAGATATGTTCCAGAATGAGTTGTGTAAGATAGAGTGTTGAAAAAAGTGGTTTGGCGCTCGTTATACGCTAACTAAGGTATTGTGCAAATATTAGTACTGTTATTGTTGATATATCTATAACGACTCAGATGAACATGCAGCTTAATGCTGAATTTTATGCATAGTACTTAAAATATATTGGACAGGTATAACTCAAAGGTTACAACACCGTAGAGCATCTTAAGGGAGGGACGTTTGTGCCATTAAAGGTTTATTCGATAGGGGTATTCATTTTCCTTGGGTGCTTTTTTTTACTTGGAACGGTATTTGCCGGGAAATTTGGCCATTTTGTTGCCATTGAGAGTGAATACGATATCAAGCGCTTTATTGTTATTGGTTGCATTTGGTTATTTTCGCTGATTTTTCCCTTTATTAAGGATGTTAAATTTATTAAGTTTTCGACATTTACAAAGGTATTTTTCATTACTTTCATTACATTGGCGGTTTGCTCTGCATGGCTGAGTAAACACCCATTTTGGAGCGTGATGGAGATTGCTAATATTGGATTGTTAATCAGTGCCTTTATCATATTTACAAGCAGTATGAGATCTTTTGATAGAGATAAGGTTCACTTTTCGATATATGCTTGTGCTGTATTATTTTCTATTTTTACTTTTGTTAAATACATTCTTTTTTTAATATTTTCTTATGCTGATGCACAAAGCTTTGATATTCATGGGCTCATTTCAGGGTATGTCAATGTTCGTTTTTTTAATCAATTACAAGTAATGATTATGCCGGTGCTTTTTTTGCCATTTTTTAACTCAAAATTGGCTAAGTTCAAAAGTATTTCTTTTATTGTCATATCATTGCACTGGGCAGTGCTTCTACAGACTAGCGCCCGTGGTGGATTACTTTCTCTTATTCTCGCATCAAGTTTAATCACATTGTTTTTATCCACCGACAGCCGTAAACAATTTATTGCCATCTTGTTGAAAACTTTGTTAGTTGGCATCAGCTTATGGCTCGTGTTTATTATCATCATTCCATACTGGTTAATGGACAGTGCAAACTTACAAATAAGAACCACCAGTTCAGGGCGAATAGATTTATGGTGTTATATTTTACAGTCTATTCCAGAACATCTATGGTTTGGATTCGGGCCAATGAGCTTTACGTGGGCAGAGGGTAAGCCGCTACCGCACGCTCACCCGCATAACGCTGTTATGCAGTTACTTTATGAATACGGCGTTATAACCTGTATTGCCATTACTACATGGGTAATCAGTCGGGTATACAACAGATTGGTAATGTTAAAACAGCTTAAAAACGTCTCAATAATTCCAATTGTCTATGCGATATTAGCTGGGCTTATTTACTCACTTTTTAGTGGTGTGGCCGTTATGCCGTTTGCACAAGTATTGTTTGTATTTCTGTTGACTATGTCGATGTCATATGATGAGAGTGATGCTTATAAGCTTGGACGACTGACCCGAATAGGGTTGTTTTTGCTGATATCTGCTATCAGTTGTTTGCTACTAGCTACATATAAGCATCAAGAATTGTTACCCGCCATGTTTCCTCGGATCTGGGTTAATGGGTTAATTAGCTACTAGGCATAATTATGAGTAAATGAATTTTGTTGGTACTGATATTCTGTTAAAACTTTGATTATATATTATTTAATATAACTCTGTGTTTGAATATTAGATTAGTGATGATTTATAAAAAGAGTTTTAGCACTAATTTAGCAGGAGCATTTTGAAATGGTGAATACACTATTAATTATTTAAAAGCTAAAAAAACACCCTGAAAGCAGAGTGTTTTTTAGATAATCATATTAAATCAATTAGGTTGCTGCTACACAAGAGGCAGTCGCCATAGTACATGTAATATCTTTTTGCGGATTTGAATCAGATTTATAAACTCTTGTCACATCACCATCGGCTGCTACAGGGCCACTGGCGCAAGCTGCTGCTGCATAGACAGGGAGCGTTATGTCTCCAATATCGGCTGCTGCATATGCTTTTTCAAATGCAGAAGCTTCAGCTAAACAAGAGTTAGTTTTACCTTTGTTTACATAATCTTTATAAGCAGGCAGTGCGATTGCTGCAAGAATACCGATGATCGCGACTACGATCATTAATTCGATAAGAGTAAAACCCTTAGCGTTTTTGATTTGGTTAATACCTTTCATGTTTCTCTCCGTAAATAGGCTGTGGCAGTATCAATCCTAGATAATTTAGCACACTTCTGTGATTTCAGTGTGCTAAAGGCAATCCATATGCCTTATGCCTTGCAGACACAATGAGTGACGTGTAGTGCCACGATATTTTAAATGTCGCCGCTTATACATAATGCTTATGACACTGCGAAACAATGACGTAAACTTGTGTATTAATGATGACGATAGTTAACTTTTTACTTTTACATTTTACGTTAATCTGTTGTTACTCATGCCATAGCAGTGGGCCTTAACATTTCTGTTTATTCACAACATCAATATCTTAAGCTTAGTTGCTATAGCACATGTTATCAACTTGACAATAATCAGCGATGTTAATCATCGCTTCATTGCGCCAATATGACATTTCGGCGAGCGCTACATACCGTGTTACAACAAATCACTTTATCAAAACGTCATCCAGATGCTTAACCTAGCCATTATAAAATGTTACGAAATTGATGGAAAGTATATGTTATGTGTAACGTTACTATTGCAGTACAAGACCGAAAGGCCAGCTTGCCTGACATAAACGTTAGTATAAACTGCTTAAGAAAGGAATAGGTTTGCCATGCAAATTAAAAATAAATGTCTAAAAATGCACTGTTTTCACATTTTCAGTACTTTATGCGCTATAAGTTTTTGAGTTGTAATCTGTCAAAGTAAACTTATTTGACAAAATCATAACAATAGTCATTTTGATGACGCTTGAAATTGACGTTTAACTCGAATGAGTATGGCTTGCATTATGATTAAATCATTTGTTGTTACTCGCTTCAACTTGAGTGTTATGCCAAGTATTCTTGCTTATGGTTAATGCGTAAGTGGAGTTATGCCTTAACAACGGCGATGTCTAACGGTGAGTACGACGGTTACTTGTTAGCGCCAACTTGAGATCATAGGTGGAAACATTAAGCTAATAATACGTTGCACTATTATTTCCCTTGCAGAGATAGTTAGTATTTTTAGGTTCACTAATTACCTCTGCTTGGGTTGTGACTGTTAAGTGTTCACATGCTATGCATGTCCTAGTGAAAGGCAATCAGCAGTATTTGCTCATTACCTTTAGATAAGTCACTCGCTTTTTAGTCTTAACGATAAATCTAATGCTTTGACGTGCTTCGTCAATGCTCCCACAGAAATAAAATCCACACCAGTTTGAGCGAAACTTGCGAGGGTATCTAAGGTGACATTGCCTGACACTTCTAATTTGGCCCCTTTACCTTGGTCTTTATAGCGATTATTAAGACTAACCGCATCAACCATCATGGTGACATCGAAGTTGTCGAGCATGATGATGTCTGCGCCGCCATCAAGTGCTTGGGTTAATTCATCAAGTGATTCAACTTCTACTTCAACAGGTTTTTGGTTATCTAATGCGCGAGCGGCTTTAATCGCTTGTGAAATTCCGCCAGAAGCCATGATGTGATTTTCTTTAATGAGAAATGCATCAAATAAGCCAATGCGATGATTGTGTCCCCCGCCGCAGGTGACTGCGTATTTTTGTGCGGTGCGAAGCCCTGGAATGGTTTTACGAGTATCGAGTAATTGAGTATGGGTACCAGCAAGTTTATTGACATAGAGCTTGGTTAAACTGGCAACGCCAGATAAGGTCTGAATAAAGTTCATCGCCGTGCGTTCGCCTGTTAAGATGGCGCGTGCCGGGCCTGACAGCTCACACAGCACTTGATTCGGGACCACTAAGTCACCGTCATCAACATGCCAATGAAGTACAACTTCACTACCGAGTTGATTGAATACTTGCTCTGCCCACGCTTTGCCGCAAAAAACGCCATCTTCGCGGGTGATTAACACCCCGGACACGTGCTTATCTGCGGGAATAAGCTGTGCGGTAATATCAGCATTGAGCATATCGTAAATGGTATTATGGGCTGTGTGACCTAAATCTTCATCAAGTGCTGTTTGCACAGCATGACGGATGTCGTTTTCTAACATAAGCAAAGTCCTTGCTAAAGAGCGTAATAAAGCTAAACAGTATCTGCATTAAATGAAGTGTTTGCTGCAGAAAGCATTTAGTAAAGATTACCATAACTCGGCTATATACTGACACTACTGAGGTAAGCAATTTTCAGCATTGGTATTCTCGTTTAATACTGTTAAATTTATACAAAAATGGTTAGTTTAAGGATGGATATGGCAAAAGGCTTATTGGAACAAGGTTGGTTGGCGGGAGCCAGAAAATGTATGTCGCCACATTTTAATCAGCGACCTACCGCAGAAGTAAGTTTACTAGTGATCCATAACATAAGTTTGCCAGCTGGCTGCTTTGGATTGCCATACATCGATGCCTTATTCCAAGGCTGTTTAGATCCTAAAGCTGACGATAGTTTTATTGATTTGTGCAGCTTGCAAGTGTCGGCACATTTTTTGATTCGACGTGACGGCGAAGTCGTTCAGTATGTTAGTTGTGATGACAGAGCATGGCATGCTGGGGTGTCTGAGTTTAATCATCGCACTGGGTGCAATGATTATTCCATTGGTATTGAGTTGGAAGGAACAGATAGTAGCGGTTATACCAATGAACAATATGATCAATTAATCCTATTAACATTGGAGATAATGGCGCAGTATCCTATGATTAATGTTAATAATATTGTTGGTCATTGTGATGTTGCTCCAGGACGTAAAACAGATCCCGGCGTGAGCTTTGATTGGTCTCGATATAAGCAAGCTATTATGGTTGTTTAAGTTTGTTATAGTGCTTGTAAGTTAGGCATGGCTGTTAAATATTGGCAGCAACATAATTGGTGTAATAAGGATATTCATGGCGTTATTTTCATTGTTAGTCGCAATTTTAGTTGAGCGTTTGAAGCTTCTGCCAAACAGTCTGCAGTTCGATAGTGTAATGGCTCGTTACCAAAAAATGTTCTGGGATCGCCCATCGCTAAAATCAACATTGAACGTCGCAATCGCCATGATGCTACCGGCTCTGTTGGTCTTGTTAATTAGTATTCTACTCGACGGTGTTTTTTTTGATTTATTGAGTTTATTTTTTTGGGTCATCATTGCGATAGTCTGCTTTAGTCACCAATCCTTACGGCAAGTATTTAAACAGTACATTCAAGCTGCATGTAGAGGTGATGTACAAGCATGCTATCGATATGCTGGTGAATTAGACTGCACTGAAAGTTTGGATGTGGTTGATGAACAAGATTTAGGTCGTAAAGTTGGGCAAATAGTTGCGTGGATTAATTATCGTTACTACGGTGTAGTGGCATTATATTTGATATTTTTAGGCCCTGTAGGGGCGGTATTGTATTGCACCGTGCGTTATTACAGCGAGTACAACAATAAGAATCAGCTTGAAATGCCATTCGTTGAACACGTGCAGATGATATTTGATTGGTTGCCGAGCCGGGTGTTTAGTTTTGGGTATGTGCTTAGTGGTCAATTTAGTACTGGATTAAGCGTTTGGCGTCAATATGGCTTAAATGTAAAAAACGATGCCAAAACAATTGTAACTTACACGGCTTTAGCGGCTGAGTCTTTACCAGAAGCAGGTGATGCACCACTTAGTGTGCAGTCCACATTGGCGTTACTAGCATTGAGTAAACGCAATTTTATGTTGCTGCTGACTTTAGTCTCAGTGTTAACGATATTTGGTGTTGTGAGTTAGCAAAACTCAATTCGCATCATTAAGCATAGAGAATAAGATGACGAATTGGTTTTATTTTTTAACAATATAGATAAATGGTCTGACCCCCAGAGTATAAATATTGGTTATGCTCTGTGCTTGAGCGTTTTAAACAAAGTAATTTTCATATGTCAATAAGCAGATGGCTAGACATGACATGTATGATTTGATAAAGTGCGCTCTCTCATATTAATTGGTAAGACCAATTGACAATTGCTTTTTTAGGGAGCAGGGCGCCAGATGGCTTATATTAAAATTAACCAGCCAAAAATCTCTGATGTGATCATGGAGCAGTTAGAGCGAATGATCCTTGAGGGCAGTTTGCAACCTGGTCAGAAACTACCTCCAGAACGCGAACTCGCGGTACAATTTGAAGTTTCTCGTCCTTCATTGCGCGAAGCGATTCAAAAATTAGAAGCTAAAGGGTTGCTGATGCGTCGTCAGGGCGGTGGCACCTACGTAAAAGAGCAGTTATGGCAAAGTCTTGCCGATCCTATCGTTGAATTAATGCATAACGATTCTGAAAGTCAATATGACTTACTTGAATTCCGTCACGCCACAGAGGGCATGATGGCGTATTTTGCTGCATTGCGCGGTACAGATGCAGACATGCAAAGCATTAAAAAAAGAATTAATGAAGTAGAAGCTGCAACAAGTATTGAAACGAAAGCATCTGCAATTGTGCATTTTTATCGCGCAGTTGCTGAGGCGTCACACAATGTGGCTATGCTCCATTTAGTCTTAAGTTTAACCCCTGTGCTACATAAAAATGTGGCACAAAACTTGGAACTTTTAAGCAGACGCGAAGAAGCTTCCACCATGGCAAATGATCACAGACGAGCATTGCTGGCTGCGATTATACACCGGGACCCAGACGCTGCGCGTGAAGCTTCGAATGAGCACTTAAGCTATATCGAAGAAGTCATGCTGTCTGTAAGAGAAGAAGACAGTCGGTTGCAACGTAGTTTGCGCCGTTTAAAGAGCGGCGTATAAAAAGTTGTTGTGTCAACAAGCAACCACTCAAGCCGAAATATAACCCGTATATAGAGAAGGACTGCGAGATGTCTGAAGATATGCTTCAAGATTTAGACCCATCAGAAACCCAAGAGTGGGTTGATGCTCTGCAAGCTGTGTTAGAGCAAGAAGGGCCTGAACGTGCACATTTTTTACTCGAAAAGTTAATCGACAAAGCGCGTCGTAACGGTACTCACTTACCTTATAATGCGACAACAGCGTATTTAAATACCATTCCGGCAGGTCAAGAACCCAACATGCCTGGTAATCAAGAAATGGAGCGTCGTATCCGTGCGATTATCCGTTGGAATGCCTTGGCGATGGTGTTACGTGGTTCTAAGAAAGATTTAGAGCTGGGCGGCCATATTTCAAGTTTTGCGTCCAGTGCAACGATTTATGATGTGTGTTTTAACCACTTCTTCCGTGCACCGAATGAGCAAGACGGTGGTGACTTGGTGTATTTCCAAGGTCATATTGCACCAGGTATTTATGCGCGTTCTTTCCTTGAAGGCCGCATTACTGAAGAGCAAATGGCTAACTTCCGTCAAGAAGTTGATGGTAAAGGTCTGTCTTCATACCCGCATCCGAAGTTAATGCCTAGTTATTGGCAGTTCCCGACGGTATCGATGGGTCTAGGTCCTATTCAAGCCATTTACCAAGCACGTTATTTAAAGTATTTAACTGACCGTGGTTTAAAAGATTGTTCTAAGCAAACAGTTTACTGTTTCTTAGGTGACGGTGAGTGTGATGAGCCAGAAGCTTTGGGGGCAATTGGTTTAGCTGCGCGCGAAGAGTTAGATAATTTAGTGTTTATCGTTAACTGTAACTTACAGCGCTTAGATGGTCCTGTTCGTGGTAACGGTAAGATCATCCAAGAGCTTGAAGGCGAATTCCGCGGCGCAGGCTGGGAAGTGGTTAAAGTGATTTGGGGCCGCTATTGGGATCCATTATTGGCTCGTGATACCAGCGGTAAGTTATTACAGTTAATGGAAGAAACCGTAGACGGTGAATACCAAAACTGTAAAGCCAAAGGCGGTGCATGGACTCGTGAGCATTTCTTTGGTAAGTACCCAGAAACCGCTGAAATGGTTGCTAATATGTCTGATGACGACATTTGGCGCTTAAACCGAGGTGGTCATGATCCTGTGAAAGTTTACGCTGCACTTGAGCATGCACAGAAAACCAAAGGACGGCCAACAGTTATTCTTGCCAAAACCGTTAAAGGTTATGGGTTAGGTGATGCGGGTGAAGGTAAAAACATTGCTCACAACGTCAAGAAAATGGGCGTAGAAGCTATTCGTCACTTTCGTGACCGTTTTAATATTCCAATTCCGGATGACAAATTAGAAGATCTACCTTTCTATCATCCAGGTCCAGACTCTGAAGAGGTGAAATACTTAAAGAGTCGCCGTGAAGCATTATTAGGTTATTTACCGAAGCGTCGTGAAAAATTCACTGAAGAGTTAGAAGTACCTTCATTGAAAATTTTTGATTCGATTTTAAAAGGTTCTAATGGCCGTGAAATTTCGTCAACAATGGCGTTTGTTCGAGTATTAACCGCTTTGTTAAAAGATAAAGGTATTGGCAAACGTATTGTGCCAATTATTCCTGATGAAGCGCGTACTTTTGGTATGGAAGGTTTATTCCGCCAAGTGGGTATTTATGCTCATGAAGGCCAAAAATATGTACCACAAGACTCTGATCAAGTGGCGTACTACCGTGAAGATAAAACCGGTCAGGTTTTACAAGAAGGTATTAACGAGTTAGGCGCAATGTCATCTTGGGTGTCAGCTGCAACCAGCTACTCAGTTAACGACATGCCAACGATTCCGTTTTACATCTACTACTCTATGTTCGGTTTCCAGCGTATTGGCGACATGGCATGGGCTGCTGGCGACATGCGCGCTCGTGGTTTCTTAGTGGGTGGTACTTCTGGCCGTACAACATTGAACGGCGAAGGTTTACAGCATCAAGATGGTCACAGTCATGTGTTGGCCAATACTATTCCAAACTGTATTTCTTACGATCCAACATACGGTTATGAAATTGCCGTTGTCGTTCAAGATGGTATTCGTCGTATGTATGGCGAAAATCAAGAAGATATCTTCTATTACCTAACGACGATGAACGAAAACTACGTTCAACCTGAAATGCCAGCTGGTGCCGAAGAAGGTATCGTAAAAGGTATCTACAAGCTTGAATCAGTTGCTGGCAGTGGTAAAGGTAAAGTACAGCTAATGGGTTGCGGCACCATTTTAGAAGAAGTGCGTAAAGCGGCTCAAGCCCTTGCGAAAGACTTTGGTGTTAGCGCAGATGTGTTCAGTGTGACTAGTTTTAACGAGTTAACACGCGATGGTCAAGAGGTTGAGCGTTGGAACATGTTGCATCCAACAGCACAACCTAAGCAAGCGTATATCAGCCAAGTATTATCTGCTGATGCACCTGCGATTGTGGCCACTGACTACATGAAAATATACGGCGAGCAATTACGCGCCTTTGTACCGACTGACTATAAAGTGCTAGGTACCGATGGTTTTGGTCGCAGCGACAGCCGTGCAAACTTACGTCATCACTTTGAAGTGGATGCTAAGTTTATTGTTATTGCGGCACTGAAGTCTCTTGTTGAGCGTAATGAAATGCCAGTTGATGTGTTAACAAAAACCATTGCTGAATATGGCATTGATGCTGACAAGATCAACCCACAGTTCGCGTAAGGGGATACAAAATGGCTGAATTAAAAGAAGTTTTGGTTCCTAATATCGATACTGATGCTGTGCAGGTTATTGAAATCTGTGCTGCTGTTGGTGATTTTCTTGAAAAAGAAGCATCAATCATTACAGTAGAAAGCGATAAGGCAACCATGGACATTCCAGCACCTTTTGCTGGTACCTTGGCAGAATTAAAAATTGCTGTGGGTGATACCGTTTCTGAAGGCACCTTGATTGCCATGATGAGTGAAGCAAACGCTGCACCGGCTAAAGCCGAAGCCCCAGTGGCGCAAGCTGCAGCTCCTGCTCCGGTAGCTCCTGTCGCCGCACCAAGTGCTGGTAGCCCAGAAGTCATTGAAGTGAAAGTACCTGATATCGGCGGCGACACTGATGTGTCTGTCATCGAAGTATTGGTTGCTGTTGGCGATAGCATTGACGTTGATACGGGGTTAATCACCTTAGAAACCGATAAAGCCACCATGGATGTACCGTCACCTCAAGCGGGTGTAGTTAAATCAGTGACAGTGGCCGTTGGCGACAAAGTGTCTGAAGGTTCATTGGTTATCACGCTAGAAGTCGCCGGCTCAGCACCCGTTCAAGCAGCACCTGCAGTGTCAACGGCACAAGTTGATGCTCCTCTGGCAGCGGCTCCGGTTTCTCAAGCAACGGCAGAAGTAACGACAAGCCAAGTACAAGAAGTTCATGTACCAGATATTGGCGATGCTAATGATGTTGATGTTATCGAGGTGCTGGTTGCTGTTGGTGATGAAATCACTGCAGATCAAGGGTTAATTACCCTTGAAACTGACAAAGCGACCATGGAAGTACCAGCTCCATTTGCCGGTAAATTAATATCGTTAACGGTTAACGTGGGCGATAAAGTATCTCAAGGTAGCTTAATTGCGACGATTGAAACTACTAACACAGCACCAGTGGCACAGGCTGTGCCGGCTCAAGCCGCATCAGCGCCTGCTGCTCCTGCTCCGGCAATAGCGGCAAGTCGCCCCTCAAATCCACCCGTGCCGTATCACCCAAGTGCTGCAGCACCAACTTCAACAGGTGCTGTGCATGCATCGCCAGCTGTACGTCGTTTAGCGCGTGAATTTGGTGTTGATTTAACGAAAGTGACAGGTACTGGCCGCAAAGCGCGTATTTTGAAAGAAGACGTGCAGGCATTTGTTAAGTATGAGTTATCGCGTCCTAAAGCAACAGCTGCCACATCGGTTGCTGGTGGTGCGGGTGGCTTAAACGTCATTGCTGCGCCTAAAGTTGATTTCAGTAAGTTTGGTGAAGTGGAAGAAGTACCATTAAGCCGCATCCAGAAAATCTCTGGGCCTAACTTACACCGCAACTGGGTCACTATTCCTCACGTAACACAGTTTGATGAAGCAGATATCACCGAGATGGAAGCTTTCCGTAAACAACAGAATGATATTGCTGCCAAGAAAAAAGCAGATTACAAAATCACTCCACTTGTGTTCATGATGAAAGCGGTTGCTAAAACATTGGCTGAATTCCCTGTGTTTAACTCTAGCTTAAGTGCAGATGGTGAGTCGCTGATTCAGAAAAAGTACTTCCATATTGGTGTCGCGGTTGATACGCCAAACGGTTTAATGGTTCCGGTTGTACGTGATGTTGATAAAAAAGGCATTGTTGAATTGTCGCGTGAGTTAACCGACATTTCTATCCGTGCGCGTGACGGCAAGCTTAAGTCTGCAGACATGCAAGGTAGCTGTTTTACTATTTCAAGTTTAGGAGGCATTGGCGGTACGGCATTTACGCCGATTGTTAACTATCCTGATGTGGCGATTTTAGGTGTGTCAAAATCTGAAATTAAGCCCAAATGGAATGGTAAAGACTTTGAGCCTAAATTAATGTTGCCACTGTCATTATCATACGACCATCGTGTGATTGACGGCGCAATGGCTGCACGCTTTAGTGTGACATTGTCTGCCATCTTGTCTGACATCCGCACCATGATTTTGTAAACATATCTGGCCACTCTAATCGAGTGGCCTTTTTTATGTCGATGATTATCGCCAATGTTTGATTGTGATCGTCATCAAACAAAGGGTAAAATGCGGTCAGTTATCACAATCTGCTCGCATTGATTGTTAAATCGGTTTTGTTCGCCAACATATGCAAAAGAATAGAGGAAAACATGAGTAACGAAATTAAAACTCAGGTCGTTGTATTAGGATCAGGCCCTGCAGGCTATTCAGCAGCATTCCGTGCGGCTGATTTAGGTTTAGATGCCATTATCGTTGAACGTTTTAGCACCCTTGGTGGTGTATGTTTGAACGTAGGTTGCATCCCATCTAAAGCATTACTACACATTGCTAAAGTGATTGAAGAAGCTAAATCAGCTGCGAATCACGGTGTGGTATTTGGTGAGCCGACAATCGATTTAGAAAAGCTCCGTGGCTTTAAAGAAAAAGTCGTTGGCCAGTTAACCGGTGGATTAGGCGGAATGTCTAAAATGCGTAAAGTTAATGTGGTTAATGGTTTTGGTAAGTTCACTGGTCCAAATAGTTTAGAAGTGACTGCTGAAGACGGCACCGTTACCGTTGTTCAGTTTGAACAAGCGATTATTGCAGCAGGCTCTCGTCCAATTCAATTGCCATTTATTCCACATGATGACCCACGTATTTGGGATTCGACTGACGCACTCGAATTGAAAGAAGTGCCTGGTAAATTATTGGTGATGGGTGGCGGTATTATTGGTCTAGAAATGGGTACAGTGTACTCATCTTTAGGCAGTGAAATTGACGTGGTTGAAATGTTTGACCAAGTGATTCCTGCCGCAGACAAAGATATTATTCGTGTATTTACGAAACAAATTAAGAAGAAGTTTAATCTTATTCTCGAAACGAAAGTCACAGCTGTTGAAGCCAAAGACGACGGCATTTATGTCACAATGGAAGGCAAAAAAGCACCTGCTGAACCCGTGCGTTACGATGCTGTGCTAGTGGCTATTGGTCGCTCACCAAATGGTAAGTTAATTGCTGCTGAAAAAGCAGGCGTTAAGGTTGATGAGCGTGGTTTTATCAACGTAGACAAACAATTGCGTACTAACGTTCCGCACATTTTTGCTATTGGTGACATCGTAGGTCAACCAATGTTGGCGCATAAAGGTGTGCATGAAGGCCATGTTGCGGCTGAAGTGATTGCAGGAATGAAGCATTACTTCGATCCTAAAGTCATTCCATCAATTGCTTATACAGACCCAGAAGTAGCATGGGTTGGTCTAACTGAGAAAGAAGCCAAAGAGCAAGGCATTGCTTATGAAACGTCTACTTTCCCTTGGGCTGCAAGTGGACGTGCTATCGCATCGGATTGCAGTGAAGGCATGACCAAATTGATTTTCGACAAAGAAACTCATCGTGTTATTGGTGGTGCTATTGTGGGTGTTAACGGTGGCGAGTTACTCGGTGAAATTGGTCTTGCGATTGAAATGGGTTGTGATGCTGAAGATTTAGCATTAACCATTCATGCCCACCCAACCTTGCATGAATCAGTGGGTTTAGCCGCTGAAATATATGAAGGTTCAATTACTGATTTACCTAACCCTAAAGCGGTTAAGAAAAAGTAATACGCATTGAGTTGATGACACTAAAGCGCTCCTAGCAAGGGGTGCTTTTTTTTAGCCGCAGTTTGATTTTTAGGCTAGTCTTATGATGAAGTGTTACTTTCTCGATTGAATAATGTTAAAACATTAATATTGTTTATAAAAATTAAATTACAGAATAAAAAACAACTTTTTAACGTTATATCATTCTCTTATTACGTTTGCTGTGTGGCCTCTGATTTTGCATTAAACAAGATACTCGCCTGTGTAGCCTTGTTGATAAATAGCAATTAGGACAAACATTATTTTTTGAGGAATAGGCTTAATTTATGATCAGAGCGGTAATCTGTTGGTTGGTATGTATAAGTTGTTATGTGCTCAGCGCTGTACCTGCAAATGCAGCAGATATTGTACAGCGAGTATTTACTGCGCAAGATGGTTTGGCCACCGCAACGATTCAAGATATTAGCTTTGACCAATATGGTTTTGTTTGGTTAGCGACTCAACAAGGTCTCTACCGAGTGAGTAACAGTAAAGTAAGACGCATTGATAAAGTGGGTTTTGATTCTGTATTGGATGACGAGCTGATTACCAGCGTAGTTAACTCTGGCCAAGAACATCTGTTGATTGGCACAAACTCCTCATTATATTTGTACAGCATTTTAAATAACCACTTTAAGTTGTTACTCAAACCTAAAGTGAATAACACGAGCAGTATTGATAATAGTATTAGGGTTATGGCGACTCAGCGCCAGCAAGATGGGCGCTTGCTTATATTATCTTATTCAGGCCAGGTTTATTACTTTGATGATGTTTCCCAGCAGTTGTCCTTGTCTCGTGGTCATTCATTAGACGGCAGTTTGCCTTGGAGTAATGCATTAGAATTGCATTCATCTCAGTATCTTTTTTCAACTAATCACTTACTGCAACTTCATCAGGCTGATGGAACCCTTGTTGGGACTTTTCCGTGGCCAGATAAAAGTGGTTCGATCATGAAGTTGTTTCAAGATAAGCAACAGCGCGTATGGCTGTTAACTTCAAAGGGCTTATTTAAGGTTGATGTGGCTAATTTGCGTCTGCAAGCCGTTACAGAAATACCTTATTACGTCGAACAAATGGAGCAAGATCTCGATGGCAATTTGTGGATATCGAGTCGGATAGGACTCATTTTTTGGAATCCAAGCAATGATGAACTCATTATTTATCGTGATGAGCTCAAGCAACGAGCCAATATTGATTATATTCACGACATGGCCGTTGACCCTGACGGCCTACTATGGCTTGGCGGCTCTGGTGATGGGTTAGCTGTAATTGCAGCAAAACCCAAGTTTTTGATTGATGATTATACGAAAAAGCCGCCTTACCAACTTGATAATGAAATGGTTTGGTCAATATACAGTGAGGGCGACACACTATGGTTGGGCACCGACGGTGGTTTATCGGTGGTCAACACTCGCGATAAAACATCAACAATGATTATTCCCCAAGGCTTTGAGCTAAGTGACAGTATTTACCGGATTGGCTCTTTAGACGCACAGCATATTGTGTTGGCAACCACCAGTGGGTTATATGTTGTAAATAAAGTGACTAATGCCAGTTCTAATTTTGCGCAGTGGAGTGGTGGTCAAGAGTCGCTGAACGATAAAATAGTCATGAGTATTTATCGTGATGAAGGTGATAGCGATATTATTTGGTTTAGCACCAATCATGGGCTTTATTATTGGAAAGAGGGCAATACAGATCTAAAACTACAGGCGCTATTTAACGGGCAACAGTCGTTAGCGAACTCTTGGTATAAAGCAATATTACGGGATGATGAAAACCGTTTATGGATAAGTGGCGGTAAACATTTTGGTTATTTAACGGCGGCTGGTGAGTATGTTTCAAAATTGGACGTATTTGCCGATTTTACTCATCAACCGACAATGAATAGCTTGATGCAAGTAGCGCCCGATGTTCTTTGGCTAGGTACGTCCCAGCATGGCATATATCAATTCAATACAAAAACTGATGATATTATTTCACTTGATCAACAATGGAAGACCGATTGTAAAGTCGTGTTTTTTCTTCAAGACACAGATACAGATCATATTATTGGTTGTGCTAGCACCATCATTAAAGTCAATAAAAAATCAGGTAAAGTGAGTTCGTTTAGTCGCCAAGACGGGTTTACTTCAGACGAATTTAATGAAGCGGCAAAGTTCTATGATCCTGAAAAGGGATTTTATGTTGGTACTCCAGACGGGGCAATGTTAATTGACCTTGATAAGCTGGTATCGAGAACGTTAAACGATAAGATTATGCTTGAATCAGTATCTGTATTTTATGACAACAATACCGCAGTGTACCTCATTCCAAGCCAACTCCCACAAGTTGATCCTGGCGCCAGCTTGATTAGCTTTCAAATTGCGATACTTGATTATCTTGATGATAAACCGATGACCTTACAATATCGTTTAGTTAAGGATGGCAATATTGCGGGCAATTATGTGTTACTGGAAGGCCAATCACAGATTAATATTACGGGACTAAGTGCTGGGGCATATACCCTTGAGCTTTTATATAAAAGAAATGGCGTTTGGTCCAGCGAGCCGTTTCAGTATCGGTTTACTGTCAAGCAATTTTGGTGGCGTTCGCAGCAATTCAAAGGCGCGTTTGCTTTCAGTATTTTGCTGATTGTGTCAATTATGTTGTTATTTAGACAACGACAAATTAATCGTTTTAAACAAATGAACTTTGCATTGGTTGAAAGTGACGAACGCTTGCGTCAAGCCTTAAAAGGCAGCGACTCAGATTTATGGGAATGGCACGACACAACCAAGATGTTGTCACTGGACAACCGAGGCGGCGTATTAGGGCCCAAGCCCCACATTGATATGATGTTAAGCGATATCCCGATACATAAAGACGATGTAAAGAGGATTACATCGGCTTGGACAGATCTAATAAAAGGCAACACAGAAATGATTGATGCCGAGTATCGATATCATAATCAATATGATCATCAGTGGCATTGGATGAGGATTAAAGGTCGCGCTATTCAAGCAGACCCGAGTAACGGGCGAGTGTTGCATGCAGCAGGAATGTACACCGATATTACGCAGCAAAGAGCTTTGGAAGGCGAGGTTACGTTATTAGCTCAGGCATTTGAAAATACTTCTGAAGGTATGCTGATATTGGATGCCAATAAAAGCATTAAAGTGAGCAATGCTGCCGCCAATTTAATTCTAGTATCCAACAAACATGAGTTAACAAATAAGTATTTTGCTGATTTAGTATTTGAAACTCCAGAACAATTTGATATGGAAGAGGTGTTCGATAAAGAACATTTTTGGACTGGTGAATGCCAATTTAACTGTCTGGATGGTAGTCGTTGTCCTGTTTGGTTAAACGTATCAACCATGCTTAATGTTAATGGTGAGGCATTGCATTATGTGGTGGTTTTTTCTGACATTACTGAACGCAAACATAATGAATTACACCTTCGCCGTTTAGCCAACAGTGATACGTTAACTGGACTGGCCAACCGAGCAATGTTTTCACGTCGATTGGGGCAAGTGATTGAAACGGCTAAACAGCGCAAAGAAACCTTAGCGTTGCTGTTTTTAGACCTCGACCGATTTAAGCATGTGAATGATTCATACGGCCATAGTATGGGTGATGCATTACTCATTGAAGCCGCTAATCGATTACAGTCTTGCTTGTCTGATGATCACTTATTATGCCGTTTTGGTGGCGATGAGTTTGTTATTTTGCTGCGCGATGCTAATGATGTCGACACCATTAACCATATCGCGACACAATTACTCAAACAAATTGAAATGCCATTTAAACTTTATGGTAGAGAGTTTTTTATCTCAACCAGTATTGGTATTAGCATTTGGTCTGACGATGATCAATCTCCAGAAACCTTGATAAAAAATGCCGATTTAGCTATGTATCATGCTAAAGAAGAAGGCCGTGGTAATTTCCAATATTACTCTGCTGAACGTAATGCGGAAGCATTATACCATTTACGCTTAGAGGCTGACTTGCATCGAGCAGTGCAGTGTAATGAGTTTGAACTATATTACCAGCCACAAATTGATGTTCAAGAGCAAGATAGTTTAGTGGGTGTTGAAGCCTTGATCCGTTGGCAGCATCCAAAAGATGGCATGGTTAATCCGGATGTGTTTATTGGTATTGCAGAATCATGCGGCCTCATTGTTGATATTGATCGTTGGGTGCTGACTCAAGCTTGCATTGATGGTGCAAAGTGGCATCAACAATATCAAAGTGGCGTAAAAGTATCGGTTAACGTATCCGCTATGCACTTTAGGCAGCCTGACTTTATCGACTTTTTGACAGCAACCTTACACAACACTGGCATGCCAGCAAAATATTTGTCGATGGAGATTACCGAAGGCGTATTGATGAAAGAGATTGATATTGCCAGCCAACATTTGCTTGCGTTAAGGCAATTAGGTATTGAAGTGGCCATCGATGATTTTGGTACAGGTTATTCATCTCTTGCCTATTTACGCTCATTCCAAGTCAATATTCTGAAAATAGATCGCTCTTTCTTAATGCATATTGATGTTAACAAAGCTGACCAAGCGATTGTGAGCAGTATTATTGAATTGGCGCGCAACCTCTCGCTTGAAGTTGTGGCAGAAGGGGTCGAATCTCAGGAACAATTAGATCAAGTGGTCCAGCGAGGATGTCATATTATTCAAGGTTATTATTTTGCTAAACCTATGCCAAAAATCGATATTGAACACGAAATTAAGCGGCAAGCGCTAGCGAATAAGTCATCTGAAGTGTAGCGATAAAGGGAGTCATTTTATGGCGACCATCCATTTGTATAGCTATTGGTTAATTCTTGTTAGAATAAGTTGTTTTTACTTACTTTCGGAATGATTTATGCAACAAATTTTGCGCCTTAATTTGCTGGTTCTTTTTGCAATGAGTTGTCTTTGCTTGGCTGTGCAACCCGTTTATGCAGCAAAAAAAAATGCTAAGGAAAGACCCACCATTGGCCTAGCGCTTAGCGGCGGAGGTGCAAAAGGTGCTGCACATATTGGTGTGCTTAAAGTCATGGAGAAATATCGTATTCCCGTAGATTATATTGCCGGTACAAGTATTGGTGCGTATGTCGCGGGAATGTACGCATTAGGTTATAACGCAGATCAAATTGAGACCATTATGCTCAATGGTGAATGGTCTAAAGGGTATTCTGATACCATTCCGCGAGATAAATTAAGTTACCGTGATAAGCAACAGCGTGACCAATTTAATATTCCTCTTACAGTTGGCTATAACGATAATCGCCTTACTTCACCAAGTGGCTTGTTGCGTGGACAAAGCATGTCGCAACTGCTGCGTCACTCTACGGGCCTAGTCGAACAGTTTGGTGACTTTGATGACTTGGCTATTCCGTATCGAGCCGTGTCGACAGACTTAGCAACCAGTGAAGCCGTGGTTTTATCTAGTGGCAGTGTTGTGCAAGCAATGCAAGCATCGGCCACAGTACCTGGAGCATTACAACCAGCGCTCATTAATGGGCGTTTACTGGTTGATGGCGGCATCGCCAACAATATGCCTGTTGATGTGGTGAAAGCCATGGGAGCAGACATTGTTATTGCCGTTGATATTGGCTCAGCCTTAACGAAACAAGAAAATTTAGACAGCACCATTGCGGTATTAGAACAATTGTCTACTATGTTGACTCAAGCCAGCACCGCCCGCCAAAAAACATTACTGACGTCAGGTGATATCTTAATTCGTCCTGCGATTGATAGTTTGAGCACTACCGATTTTTCAATTATGCCGTTGGCGCTCAAATTAGGCGAAGATGCCGCCAATTTAGAATTGGTAAAATTAGCGCCTCTTGGGATAAGTGAGCAAGATTATTTAGCCTATCAAGCAAGTAAATCACAACAAAGCCTGTTGTGGATTGATCCACTTAAAAAGCCTATTTATAAAATTGCTTTTGATAATCAATCAAAAGTCAGTGAAAAATTATTACGTGAGCGTTTAGGTATTGAAGAAGGCGTTGTACTTAGTAAAGAAGATTTAAACGCAGCGTTAAACCGAGTGTATTCACTGAACAAATTTGAACGTGTTAACGCCGAATTTGAAGATGTCGACCAAGGCCGGATTTTAACCATCACCACTAAAGCAAAGTCGTGGGGACCGAACTATTTTCAAGCGGGTTTCAATTGGGAAGATGACTTTACATTGGATTCTGCTATTACCGTTAGTTTAGCTTATACCATGGCCGACTTAACTGAAAATGGTGGTGAGTGGCGTAATGAATTAGAGCTAGGCTTTAAAAAACGAATTTCCACCGAATTCTATCAACCATTAGACCGTGATCAGACATTTTATAGCCTAGCGAGGTTGCAATACGAATTAAAAGATTGGGATTTATTTGATCAAGATAGTCGTTATGTTGAACTTGAAAATAATGTTGCTCAACTTGTTGTCGGCGTAGGTTATAACTTTGACTCAGATGGTATTATCGAACTGGGTTTTACCGTAGAAGATGGACGTGTCAGTAGTGAGTATGGCTTAGTCGATTCATTAGATTATCATTCCACTGGCGGTTATTTTAAGGTGGCCTACGACAGCCTAAACAGCATTAGTTTCCCAACGGAAGGAAATCGATTTACTTTCGTCAGTTATTTAAGGGATGAGTCTTATAACGGTCTAAGTGATGTTGATACAACCTTTAGTGATGATTTAGCTTGGCAATTTGAAGCGGATTGGAAAGGTGCACTGAAACTCGGTAATCATGCCATTGTGGGCAAAATGGAACTTGCTACAACCGAAAATGATGGTGATTTCACCTTGCATGTTGCTGATTTAGGTGGCTTTTTGAACTTATCTGGTTACCGTAAAGATACCTTAGTTGGCGCGCATAAACTATTTGGTGCTGTGATTTATCAATATGATTTGGGCCGTGATGTATTGATCACCGATTTGCCTTTGTATTTAGGTACCAGCCTTGAGGCGGGTAATGTGTGGTTTGATCGTGATGACGTAAACTTAAATGATTTGATTTACGCCAGTAGTTTATATTTAGGAACCGATACCGACTGGGGCCCAGCAGCATTAGGTTTCGGTTTTACAGACAGTGGTGAAACGGCATTTTATTTATTTGTCGGCAAAAACTTTTAAGCATTATTAGCCAAGATTAATCCACAACATTTAACCATAACGGCAGCCTAGGCTGCCGTTATGGTTATTTGCAATTCTCTATGTGCTGACCGTTTTAAGTAATTCGGGCAATAACCCTGCGTGCAACAATTGATGATGTGCAATCACCCATTTAGTTTGCGTGGCAGTGTGAGGTGCAGGAATGACTACGGTTTGCATACTGGCAGCTCGTGCGGCAATTAAGCCATTAAACGAGTCTTCAATCGCGATACATTGGCTCGGTGGTACATCAAGCCCTTTAGCACAATTTAAATATACCTCGGGGTGTGGCTTGCCATAATCCAAATTTTCTGCCGATTCAATGGCATTAAAATAATGACCAACGGCCAATTTTTGCAGCACAGCTTCAATAATTAATGATGATGAAGACGTCGCTAACCCTATTTTAAGCCCTAAACGTTTACAGGCATCTAGCGACTCAATAACACCTCGCATCGGTTCACCATTAGCATTGATTTGGGCGATGACTTCATTAACAATTTTATTTGCCGTGGCTGTATTGTCGTAATTTTGCCAAGGAAAACGTTGGTACCAATAGCTAACAACATGATCAATGCGTAAGCCAGTGGTTTGCTCTATTTCTTCAAGGCTTAGGTTAAGCCCATAATGATTTAATACCGTTTGCTCGGCTAACTGCCACGCGGGTTCGGAATCAATTAAAACTCCATCCATATCAAAAATAACGGCTTTCATTTGGGTAGACACAATGCTGGCTCCAGAAATGGCATAACCTTAAGCGTTAATTATTACTTTGTTGCTGATTCGACACAATCAAAACACACTTTTTAAAAAATATTTCATCTAAAAAAGTGGATATTTTACTGTGTATAGTTTAATCAGTGGGTGTTGCGTAAGCTAATGTATTTAAGTGTTTTTTCGGCTGTTTCAAACTATTGTCTAATTTAAATTTAATTAACTTGCGGTTAAATTGATTTTTAGGTTGATAAATCGCGTTGATTTCATACCTCTAATAGTGTGAGCTGATTCATACTTTTACAAAGCTGTAGTATACTGGAGGTCGGATTTCAAGCCCGAACCAGTGGAATTATCAGCGTAACCATAATGGCGCTGAGTTTCGCCGTTAGGCGTCAAACAAAGAGGAATGTTGCCGTGCTAGAAGCATATCGTAAACACGTCGCAGAACGTGCTGCAGAGGGTGTAGTCCCTAAGCCATTAGATGCACAACAAGTGGCTGAACTGGTTAAATTAGTTGAAACACCGCCAGCAGGTGAAGAGGCGTTTATCCTCGACCTGCTTGAGAATCGTATCCCACCAGGAGTAGATGAGGCAGCCTATGTAAAAGCTGCTTTCCTTGATGCGGTCGCGAAAGGCACAGTGTCATCTCCAATATTAAGCGTTGAACATGCTGTTAAGCTGCTTGGTACTATGCAAGGCGGTTACAACATAGAACCGTTAATTGACCAACTAGACAATGCAAAATTAGCACCTTTAGCGGTTACCGCACTGTCTAACACCTTGTTGATGTTTGATTCATACCACGATGTAGTTGAAAAAATGCAAGCGGGTAATGAATTTGCCAAACAAGTTGTTGAATCATGGGCAAATGCAGATTGGTTCTTAAACCGTCCAAAATTGGCAGACAAAGTAACCTTAACGGTTTTCAAAGTGGCTGGTGAAACCAACACGGATGATTTGTCTCCTGCGCCAGATGCATGGTCTCGCCCAGATATTCCACTACACGCATTAGCCATGCTAAAAAATGCGCGTGACGGTATTGTGCCTGATGAATCAGGTGTTGTGGGCCCAATCAAAGAAATCGAAGCGTTAAAAAGCAAAGGTCACCCATTAGTATATGTCGGTGATGTTGTCGGTACGGGTTCTTCACGTAAATCAGCCACTAACTCAGTGTTATGGTTTATGGGTGATGACATTCCTTATGTGCCTAACAAGCGTGCTGGTGGCTTCTGTTTAGGTAACAAAATTGCGCCAATCTTCTTCAATACTATGGAAGATGCGGGTGCATTACCGATTGAGCTAAACGTTGATCAAATGGATACTGGCGATGTGATTGATATCTACCCTTATGAAGGTGTAGTTAAACGTCATGGCACTGATGAAGTCATCTCTACATTTGAGCTTAAAACCGAAGTATTGTTAGATGAAGTTCGTGCTGGTGGTCGTATTCCATTGATCATCGGTCGTGGCCTTACTGACCGTGCACGTGAAACTTTAGGTCTTGAAGCATCAAAAGTATTCGTTCGTCCACAAGACATTGCCGCTTCTGATAAAGGCTTTACTTTAGCCCAGAAAATGGTCGGTAAAGCATGCGGTGTATCAGGTGTTCGTCCTGGTCAATACTGCGAACCTAAAATGACCTCTGTTGGTTCACAAGACACTACTGGCCCTATGACACGTGATGAGTTAAAAGACTTAGCATGTTTAGGCTTTAGTGCTGATTTAACCATGCAGTCATTCTGTCACACTGCGGCTTATCCAAAGCCAGTTGATGTTACGACTCACCACACACTACCGGATTTCATTATGAACCGTGGTGGTGTTGCTTTACGTCCAGGTGACGGGGTTATTCACTCGTGGTTAAACCGTATGTTATTACCCGATACCGTAGGTACTGGTGGTGATTCACATACTCGTTTCCCTATTGGTATTTCGTTCCCAGCCGGTTCTGGTTTAGTGGCATTTGCTGCTGCAACAGGTGTCATGCCTCTTGATATGCCTGAGTCAGTGCTAGTGCGTTTTAAAGGCGAAATGCAACCTGGTATTACCTTACGTGATTTAGTCCATGCTATCCCATTAAAAGCGATTGAAATGGGTCTGCTAACGGTTGAGAAAAAAGGCAAAATCAACGCTTTCTCTGGCCGTGTATTAGAAATCGAGGGTCTTGAAAAACTTAAAGTTGAACAAGCATTCGAATTATCTGATGCATCTGCTGAGCGTTCAGCGGCAGGTTGTAGCATTAAGCTAGACAAAGAACCAATCATCGAATATCTCACCTCAAACATCGTGATGTTGAAGTGGATGATTTCTGAAGGTTATGGCGATCGTCGCACTATTGAGCGTCGTATTAATGCGATGCAAGAGTGGATTGCTAACCCAGAGTTGATGGAAGCTGATAAAGATGCAGAATACGCTGAAATTATCGAAATCAATCTAAACGACATCAAAGAGCCAATCCTTTGTGCACCAAACGATCCTGATGATGCTGTATTATTATCAAGCGTTGCACAAACTAAGATTGACGAAGTGTTTGTTGGTTCTTGTATGACAAACATCGGTCACTTCCGTGCAACCGGTAAGATGTTAGACAAGTTTGCTAAAACATTACCGACTCGTTTATGGATTGCACCACCAACTAAGATGGACCGCGATCAATTAACGGAAGAAGGTTACTACGCCATCTTCGGTCGTGTTGGCGCTCGTATTGAGATCCCTGGTTGTTCTCTATGTATGGGTAACCAAGCACGTGTTGCTGAAGGTTCTACTGTAGTATCAACGTCTACACGTAACTTCCCTAACCGTTTAGGTACAGGCGCAAACGTCTACTTAGCATCAGCTGAGTTAGCCGCAGTAGCAGCGTTACTAGGTCGTTTACCTTCTCCTGAAGAGTATCAAGAATACGCTAAAGAGTTAGATGCAACAGCAGCTGACACTTACCGTTACTTGAATTTCGACCAAATCGATTCTTACACTAAGAAAGCCGACAGCGTGATTTTTCAAGCCGCGCTTTAAGCTTAAACGAGTTAACAATTGATCAAAAATGCCAGCAGAAATGCTGGCATTTTTATTTGGATTTCGTTATGTAGGGTTATACCAATCCTATTATACCAATCCGCATTAGACTTTGCCCATATTAGCCCAGTCTCTTGTACACAAACTTTTTACCCTGTCCTTGCACTGAACAAACGTATTCCAAGCACTACAACACAGCTCAACGATATCGTTATA
>NZ_JBSQBN010000045.1:0-31175 GCF_053850585.1 Shewanella sp. A22 | reverse complement strand
GCCAGAATGGAGTCTCTCAGGTATTCCACTTCTGTGTTACATCGATTTAAAAGGCAACAACCATTTCTACATCAATGTGCCTTGAATTGAAAAACCTGAGTGACTCTGAACTGACCAGATATTTAATGAGATTGGTATTATTTGTTACAGGTCATGATAGTCGTTCTTCAAGGACCTCTTTAAATGCAAACATACCATTTAACGCTGCTGGAAACCCCGCATAAACTGACATTTGTAACAACACTTCTTTTACCTCATCTTCGCTGCAGCCAACATTCAAAGCCGCGTTTAAATGGACTTTGAGTTGAGGTTTACAATTGCCCAAAGCGGTTAGCGCGGCAACCGTGGCTATTTCTCGCGACTTTACATCCAATGCTTGTCTGGTATAGATATCACCAAACGGATATTCAATGGTAAATCGGGCTAAGTCAGGGCAGATATCTTGCAGGCTTTTAATAACGTTATGACCTGCTTTGCCATCAATTTTTGACAACTGTTCCATGCCTAAAGTAAATCTTGAGTTTGGCATTGATGTACTCCTATTGATAAGTAGAAGCTACACCATACAAGTTAGAGCTAACTCTAAGTCAACGGACTTTATTGGCTTTATACAAACTAATTTTGTTTTCAAGCGCCAATAAATGATTTTTCTGGAGTTCAATGTGAGCTTGTAACTGGTCTTTGTGATGCTCAAGTAGTTGTTGACGAGCTAACACAGTACTTGAACCTAACTCTCGTAATACGGCGTATTTGACTATTTCAGCTAAAGGCATACCAGTGTCTTTAAGGCGTTTGACAAAATTAACCCATTCTAAATCTTTGGCTGTATAGACTCGATGGCCGCTGCTATTTCGTTGAATCTTGCTGAGTAAACCGACTTTTTCATAATAACGCAGCGTATATGAAGATAATCCGGCTAACGTCGAAAATGCTTTCATATTCATCACTTTACTCCTGAATTAATGGTTTTTCTGTTAAATCTATATAATACAATCAGTTATTAACGATACTCTCATGTGTTATAGATGTGAAACAAAGCTATCGAGTAAAAGTTGTTGAGCATTATCAACAACATTATGTCATCTATCACGAGTTGATAGCATAGGCACTTTAATCATTTATTACGATAGTCATTTATTGTGATTCAAGCGGATGATTTTGGATTATCACCAATAGGTATATTAGATTTAATATCTTAATAGTATCGTTTATCGATAACTTATTGCTGATAAAGGGTTTGTGTGTTAACTTTATTTTAACATTAATCAGCTTAGAATGATCATGGATAGAATTGTCTCGTTAAGTAAATGGATTAAATTGCTGATTGTATTTTTAGCTTTATTACAAGTCACTAGTTATAGCGGCACTATGGTGTTCGGAGAATTCCAAGCGGGTGAATATGTGTTAGCCATTGATTGGTGGGGTTGGTTTAGTAGTTATTTAGCTGTCGACTTTGGTACACCTTGGCAAGCTCTCGCTCAAAGCCTTTATGATGCGGGATTTCATCCAGGGATCATTCTGGGCAGTGTTGAAATTCTACCTTACCTGTTTATTTATTCTTTTCTCTATCAACTTTTTGGTCTGTATCAGCAAGGTCATGTGTTTACTCCAAGTAACTTCCGCTGCTTGAGCCGTATTGCCTTAGTATTTTTAGTCTGGATTTTACTCAGCCTTTTTTACCCCATGATCATCGCATTTACATTGCACTTTAGCGGTACATCTAGTGCGGTACCTGTTTATTTTAGTCTTGGCAGTCAAGAGTTAAAGTATGCACTTTTCGGGATGATTTTTTACTGTGTAGCATGGGTCATGAAGCATGCAACGGAGCTTCAAGAAGAGGTGGAGTTGACAATTTAATGGCCATAATTATTGAGCTGGATGTGATGCTGGCAAGGCGGAAAATGAAGTCCACTGAATTGGCAGAATTGATAGGCATAACCCCTCAAAATTTGTCAGTGCTTAGAAGTGGCCGTGCAAAAGCTATTCGATTTTCGACACTAGACGCTATTTGCCAGCATTTACAATGCTCGCCAGGTGACATTTTAGTCCACAAGGACGATGAGTAAATTAAGGAAAATAATATGCAAAATTGGCTTAAACAAATAACCACAGGTGTAATGATAGGAACCACAGTGCTGGTTACTTCAGCATGTACTATGCGCCTAAGTGAAAGCACTTTTATTGCCAGCGATGAAGTCCCCGCAGCGTTTACTGCTGAGTTTACTCAACAATTACAGCAGGCGATGCCTAATCATTTGATTACCCCACTTAGCTTAGAGACAAGTGATCACGTTAAGTTAAATGGTTTTTATATTGATAACCCCAATAGCCTTACAACATTGGTGTTTTATCAAGGCAACGGCATGAAAATCGAACCACATGGCCTGTCGGTTCTTACTACATTATCGACGCTCAATACTGACATTTTAGTGATGGATCGTCGTGGATTAGGGGCAAGTGAAGGCCAACCAAGCATTAACAATATTATTGCAGATGCACAGCAACAACTGGATTATTTACATCAGCAATATCAGCCTGAAAAAGTGATATTGCACGGTTACTCACTAGGCAGTTTTATTGCCGCTGATTTAGCTAAAAATAATAAAATAGATGCGCTGATTTTACACGGTTCAGCAACTAATGCCGATGATTGGGTTGATGAAAAAACACCTTGGTATATGGCACCATTTATGACTTTGGAAATGCCAGGTGATTTTCGTAAAACAGATAATAAGCAAGTGGTCGCGCAATATTATCAAGGGCCATTATTGGTCATTGCGGCAGAAGGTGATGAAGAGGTCCCGCCTGAATTGTCTGAAAAACTATTTGTAGCTAGCCAGTCAGCCAATAAGCAGTTAATTATGGTGCCCAATGTTGGCCATCAAGGCATGTTAGACGATGCCAATACCATGAGTCAGTATCAGACGTTTATTACTGCATTGTGATTTAGTTTGTCTCCAAGTTAATTTCACATGGATGTGAACAGTGTTGCTATTGACCTAAAGGCGGCTGCCATAACTCCACTTTATTACCTTCAGGATCGATCACCCACGCAAACTTGCCGTATTCAGATTCATCTATTTTATCGAGTACATTACAGCCTTCTGCTTTGAGGGCGGCAACTACTGCATGAAGGTCTTCAACGCGGTAGTTGATCATAAATGGGGCTTGGCTTGGGGCAAATTGGTCGCTTTTATCTGAACTTACCGCCCAGATAGTGGTTCCAACAGTGGGCTTGTCATTTGAGTCGCTCCAAGAAAAAGCCGCGCCGCCCCATTCCTGAACATCAATGCCGAGATGACGCATGTACCAGGCTTGCAATGCAGGAGCATCTTCTGCTTTAAAAAATATGCCGCCGATACCAGTGACTCGTTTCATGTGAACCTCCGATGTTATCTTCTTAAAATTGATTTACTTATATTAATATGTTGTTTTTTTATTTGGATTAGTTAATTTCAAATCAAGTCTTTCGTTATATTTTATCCGCCACTACAAGGTTTTAACTAAGCAGTAAGTAATGTGACCTTTTGGGTATTCTGACAACTCACCAAAGACCTTATAGCCGAGTTTTTCGTAAAATGCCTTGGCTTGAAAGTCGAGTGTTTCAGTGCGAATATATTGAAAGCCTTTTGACTTTGCATACGCTTCAGCTTCATGCATCAGTTTAGAGCCGAGTCGATGACCACGCGCTTCTTCGGACAGCCAGAGCAATTCGATAATGCAGTAGTTCCAAAATGCATTAGCGCGAATACCGCCAACAACCTGACCCGCTTCGTTTCGAGCAAATACCGCAAAACGAGTATCAGGCTCAAGCACAACCTCGGTTGGCATATGCTGTTGATTAAATGCCTGAATGCCTTCGCTGATTGTTTTTAGGTCTGCCGATGACGGTGAGGATGCTAATTCAATTTTCAAGTGAGGTTCCATTTTTTTGTAAAACTGTATGTTAAGTAATTCATTATCCTGCTTTTATTTACCAGTGATGTAAAGGTTTTCAATTTTTTATGCATACTAGTCTGGTGCAAATTAAAGCCGATGGGGTGATGCAGCTGTAATCTTCTGTTTCAGAAATGAAACCATTAAGCGGTCATGGATGGCTAATAGCGAGTACTAATTTGCATAAAATATTCGTGCTGATCTTCACCCGTGATTTCAAATCCTAACCTTTTGTATAGCTGCAATGCAGGATTCTCTTTTAACACGGTTAACTCAATTAATTTCGGCTTCGAATCTGTGATGATTTGTTGTAAGATTTTTTTGCCAAATCCTTGCCTTTGAAACAATGGATGGATTTGGAGCTGCATTATTTCGACTGTAGTTTTATTGGCTCGATACTTTAACGTCCCGATTATCTCGTTGGCGTACATGACCAGATAAGAGCATTCATAAGCATCGTTTAATCTAAATTCATGTTGTGCATCAGACAAGAACTGCCCAGACTTTTCTAAATGCTCAACCATCGTTAATTTACGTAAACCGAGTAGGTAGGTTTTGTCTTTTTCTGTGGCAGGAATAAATTCACATCTCATTTATACCTCTTTGCGTATCGGTTATGACGTTCGACTTATAATATGGCATTACTATAAGCCAAATCGAAGCTTAATCTATATTTATGATATTTTTTATAACTTATTAGATGTAAAAAAAGAGACACCATTTAATAATGCGTCTCTCATTTTTATCTAATAGTGCGTCACTCTTGTGACAGTCTATTAGTGACTTTAATTAACTACGCCAATTTTAAATCGTACTGGTTGCGGTACATCACCATGTCTTCGATGGTCAATACGGGCATATTATGTTTGCGACCAAAAGCAACAATTTCTGGTGCTTTGGCCATAGTGCCATCTTCGTTGGTTAATTCGCATAATACACCAGCTGGCATTAAGCCTGCCATTTGCATTAAATCAACCGTACCTTCCGTATGGCCACGGCGAGTCATTACGCCGCCAGCGCGAGCTCGTAATGGGAATACATGCCCTGGATGAGCTAAGTCAGAAGCTTTAGCGTCGCGGTTTGCCGCTGTTTTAATCGTGGTAACACGATCTTGAGCTGAAACGCCTGTCGTTACACCAAGCTTTGCTTCTATAGAGATGGTAAAGGCGGTTTGATTGGCACTGTTATTATTAACAACCATCGGTGGCAATTGCAGTTTATTCGCGTGCTCGTCGGTTAAACATAAACACACAATGCCGCTGCATTCGCGGATCATTAATGCCATTTGGACGTTAGTTAAATGCTCGACAGAATAAATAATGTCGCCTTCATTTTCGCGGTCTTCATCGTCTAGTAATAATACGCCTCGGCCTTCTCTTAATGCTTCTAATGCGTTTTCTACACGAGTGATTGGTTCGCCAAATTCGGCAAGTAGTGATAGCTGATTCATGGTTGTACTCCTAAAATGACCAGAATCAGGGCTTTAGTAAAGAGGGATATAAATCCAAAACAAATTGCACCTAACAGCCGAAGCTTATCGATGTATCTCTATTCTCTCTCATCCGGACTATAACCGTCGGCTCTGGACTGTTAGGTTTTACTCATTTAAGAGTCATGGCCTATGTCACCAGATCTGCTGACCTCGACGAATCGAGCGCTCGCGGGCTCACTTTTTCAAGCATACCGCCGGTGGGGAATTGCACCCCGCCCTGAGAATTAAAAACAATAAGTGTGCGTTAAATAATGGGAGCTTAAAGTGTGACTCACCAAAACACGCGCTGCTATGGTAATCAGTTCAGATTAAGATGAAAAGGGGGATCGGTCGCATTAATGTAATAAAGCATTGCTAATCACTGTTTTATGAGAGGAACAATAATATTTCTGAATCTCTTCAGTATTGCATGGGAATATTATGTGTCGAATGAGGTGAACGTGCTTGCTCACTGGTATGACCTTTGTTAGCCTGTTGCGCTTACATTAGGAGTAAATTGTTCATGAACCTGTATTTTCGTTTTATCTGGTTATTTATATGGCGAATAGGTCACTGTAAAAAAATAAGTTTTTTAGATACTAGCCGAATTAGCTATCGAGTATTGCCATTAGATTGCGATATTAATTTACATTTAACTAATTCGCGTTATCCTGCCTTTTTTGATTTAGCTCGCACCTATTTGATTGCCGAATTAGGCTTGATGAAGCAGTTTTTACAAAATAAATGGTTACCGATAGTGAACGCCGCGGAGTTTACCTATATTCGTGATATTAAGCCGTTTGAACAATTTACCATTGAAACTAAAATGGTCGGGTGGGACGAAAAGTATTTTTATATTGAGCATCGTATGCTTACCGAACGTGGCCTACATTGCATTGCCCATGTACGTGGTGTGTTTATGTGTCGGGGGAAGCAGGTTCCTGTGGAAACCTTAATTGCTGCAGCAGGTTTCACCGATGAAATGCCTGAAATGCCACCAGAAGTCGTTAAGTGGAAGCAGTTTTTACAACTTAAAAAAGAGCGTAATATTTAATCCTTGAAAATTGAAATATATTTCAAAGTAAACTGAATTGTAGGCTGTAACGTATCAGTGGATCAGTATTGGTATTATATGTTGCCGTGTCGTTGGTATTATTGTGAGGATATAGTGTGGCGAAGCTAGAAAAGTTTAATGACATATGGACGCGAGCTTGTGAGCGTAAAGGTGGCCCAGAAGCGGTAACGTCATTATTGCCACAAACCTTAACTGCTGATGAAATTCGCGAATATTCAGATGCTACTCTATTGTCAGCTCTCAGTAAGCAAGTGTTTCAAAGTGGCTTTGTTTGGCGCGTCGTGGTCAATAAATGGCCTGCTTATGAAAAAGCCTTTTTTGATTTTGAGCCGATGAAGGTGCTGATGTTATCACACGATCAAATTCAACAACGTGCCAGCGATCCTGAGTTGATCCGCCATCAAAAGAAAACTCAAGCCATAGTTGATAATGCTTATATGGTGCAAGCCATCAGTGCTGAATACGGTAGTTTTGCTCAGTTTATTGCTCAATGGCCAACGCACGATATTACTGGTTTATGGCAATCACTTAAAAAACGTGGAACTCGTTTAGGCGGAAATACCGGACCTTACTTTTTACGCACAATGGGTAAGGATACCTTTCTGCTTACCCAAGATGTGCAGGCCTATTTAACAGGGCATAAAGTAGTTGATGCGGGGTTTACATCGCAAACCGCTTTGCGCCAGTCCCAAGCGGCGTTTAATCAATGGCAACAAGAGTCGGGCATGAACTTAGCGCATATTAGCCGAATTATTTCACTTGGTGTCGGTGAAAACCGGGTGTAGCTTTATGTACTTATACTTGATATCGAGATAAGAACATGGCAACGATTTCCGCAGAGACTTCATCTTTTTGTTGGTTATTTAATGGCTTTTCTATTTGAAATATTAAAGGCCAAAAACATTGACCCTTAATTAAGCTTTGTAATTCTGTTTGGGCTTGATCAACATTGGTTACGCTTAAGCGGCCATCTTGAATTGCCGCTTTTATCCAACGTAAAGTGGCTGTTTCTTCTTCGATTATTTTCTTAATTTCTTCTTGAATTGCAGTGGTATAAAATAAATGCCCAATCACCATTCGTGATACTTCAATATGTTCTTCTGATTGAATGTAATCAATATCAATTCGCACCAATTGTTGCAGTTGCTCCGCTAAAGATTGATGTGAATTATATACTAAAGAGGGTTGAGCTAATGCTTGTCTCCATAAATCGGTCATTAAGCTAATAACCAAAGATTCTTTGGTCGCAAAATGATTGTATACCGTACGTTTAGATACCCCAGCCACTTGGGCTAATTTATCCATACTGGTGGCTGTCACCCCTAATTCTTTAAAGGTTGTTCTGGCAGCATCAATAATTGCGGATTTTTTAATTTGGCTGCGGCTTTTCTTTTCTGAGTTCATTGGCTTCATCTAAGCAATCTTATTGTAAAATATTATACTGAGGAGTTTACTTTTAAATAATTGACATTATACTACACCGTGTAGTTTACTTTTTGAAGCAATAAATGAAAATATTAATGAGCTTGTTATTAGTGTTTGGTGCATTAGTTATCATTATTTGGTTAAGCAAAGCACGGTTTGCTGGCACTAAAAGCAAGCCATTTGCCAATAGCGAAAAAACTTATCAAACAGGGCTAAGTAGTTTGTGGCCGATAGCCAAGGCATATTGGCAAACCCAGCGTCACGATCCTGTGCCAAAAGGAAGTGTTCCGTTGGTCATGCTCACTCAAAAAATATTGGCACAAGATCCTGAAGACGCCGTATATCGACTAGGTCATTCAACGTTATTAATGCGCATCGACGGTGAATATTTATTGATTGATCCAGTATTTAGTGAACGAGCATCTCCAGTTCAATGGGTGGGTCCAAAACGGTTTCATCAATCTCCTATCAGCATTGCTGATTTACCGGCGATAAAAACCGTTATCATCAGCCATGACCATTATGACCATCTTGATAAAAGCGCGATTGAGCAATTAGCAGCTAAAGTGCAGCATTTTGTTACTCCACTCAATGTGGGTCAGTATTTAACCGCTTGGGGGGTAGATCCTATTCAAGTGACCGAATTGGAATGGTGGCAGTCTGTTGAATTAAATGGCTTGAGTATTACGGCGACTCCCGCACAACATTTTTCTGGCCGCGGCTTGCTCGACCGTAACCAAACGTTATGGGCGAGTTGGGTGATCCAAGGGCTAAAACACAAAGTATTCTTTAGTGGCGACAGTGGTTATTTTAATGGTTTTAAACAAATTGGTGAGCGCTTTGGTCCCTTTGATCTGAGCATGATTGAAACGGGTGCCTATAATGAATTGTGGAGCGACATCCACATGTTACCGGAGCAAAGTTTACAAGCACATATTGATGTCGATGCTAGGGCAATGCTTCCTGTACATAATGGCACTTTCGATTTGGCATTACATGATTGGTTTGAACCTTTTGAACGAATTAGCCAATTGGCGAAACAGAATAACGTGACGTTGTTAACCCCTAAATTTGGTCAAGCCGTGACGTTAGCTAATCCGCAAGCGAGTGATTCATGGTGGCGAACACTAATAATTGATCCGCAAAAGATGGATGAATTAAATAAGATTGTCACGAACAACAACTAAGCTAGTGTACGAACGATGCATGTATAGAGTTAACTAAATATGTTAGCAAACAGTGGTGTTAATGAGGTAATAAGTCAAGTGTGTTTGATTAACCATTTTTTGTTCACAACCAATTAACAATTAAGCTTTAAATAACTGAAGCTTATTATTTATTTACAATTTATTGCGCATGGGTGAGTTGTTTGAAATTTAGACCTATGCGATAAAGAACCCAGAAAAATTTATCAGTTTAATATTAGTTATTTTCAAATGCGCAACTCAAGTTAGAGAATGCCATATTGATAGAATCGGAGTAGGAGCACCCATGCATAAAGCATTGAAAGTCGCCGCAGTAATTTCTGCAGCATTATGGATTACCGCTTGTGGAAAAGGGGATGTAAATGCCCAGTCACAACAACAACGTCCGCCTACTCCAGTTGGTGTGATGACTGTGGAAGCGGTACCGCAAGCGATTAAAGTTGAATTACCTGGCCGTAGCCGCGCATTTTTAGAAGCTGAAGTGCGTCCGCAGGTTTCTGGTATTGTGACTAAGCGAGCTTTTAAAGAAGGTAGCGAAGTTACTCAAGGTCAATCACTTTATCAAATTGACTCAGCCACTTATAAAGCGGCATTAATTAGCGCACAAGCCGATTTAGCTAGCGCCAATGCCGCGCTTGCCTCAGCTAAAGCCAAAGCCGCACGTTATGGGCAATTAGTGAAAACTAACGCCGTTAGTAAGCAAGACTTTGATGAAACCGAAGCGGCTTATAAAGAAGCTCAAGCCGCTGTTACAGTGGCAAAAGCTGCTATTAACACGGCCAACATTAATCTTGAGTACACTGAGGTTAAAGCACCAATATCAGGTCGTATTGGTAAATCATCTGTTACAGCAGGTGCGTTAGTGACAGCCAATCAGACTAATACCCTTGCAACGATTCAGCAGCTCGATCCAATCAATATTGATATTGTTCAATCAAGTGCACAATTACTGCGTTTAAAAGCAAATTTACGCTCAGGACAGTTACTTAAAAGTGACAATGCCAAAGTAACGTTAATGCTCGAAGATGGCAGCACTTATGATCATGAAGGCACGCTGCAATTTGCTGAAGTAAATGTTGATGAAACGACCGGTTCGGTAACATTACGTGCTGAGTTCCCTAACCCAGATGGCACTTTGTTACCTGGTATGTATGTACGTGCGCAGTTAAATGCTGGCCAAGATCCACACGCGATATTAGTGCCGCAACGTGCCATTACTCGTAACAACAAAGGCCAAGCCGTTGCAATGGTGGTTGATAAAGACAACCATGCAGAAATGCGCGTAGTGAAAACCGCAGAAGTGATTGCTAACAAATGGCGTATTGTTGAAGGGTTGTCGGTTGGCGATAAGCTTATTGTTGAAGGATTACAAAAAATTCGCCCTGGCGCTCCTGTAGCACCGCAAGTTTTAACGGCTGATCAACCACAAAAATAGGGATAAATTATGGCTCGCTTTTTTATTGATCGCCCTATTTTTGCTTGGGTGATTGCACTATTAATTATGCTTGCAGGTGTGTTGGCCATTAGAGGCTTACCCATAGCACAGTATCCAAGTATTGCACCACCAACCGTGGTTATCAGTGCTTTTTATCCTGGTGCTTCTGCCAAAACCATGGAAGACACCGTTACCCAGGTCATTGAGCAACGCATGACGGGGCTTGATCATTTACGCTATATCTCATCAACCAGCGATAGTTTTGGTAATGCAAGTATTACCTTAACCTTTAACGCTGAAGCTGATCCAGATATTGCGCAAGTTCAAGTACAAAACAAGCTGCAATCAGCCACACCTTTATTGCCTTCAGAAGTGCAACAACAGGGCGTAAAAGTGAACAAGTCAACATCAGGCTTTCTGATGGTGCTGGGTTTTGTGTCTGAAGATGGTTCGATGGGAAAAAGCGATATTTCCGACTATGTAGCGGCTAATATTCAAGACCCAATGAGCCGTGTACCGGGTGTCGGTGAGTTAACATTGTTTGGTGCCCAGTATGCCATGCGTATTTGGCTAGACCCACTTAAACTCACTCAGTACAACCTAACCAGTATTGATGTTACCGCGGCTATCAGTGAGCAAAATGCGCAAGTTTCAGCAGGCCAATTAGGTGGTGCGCCATCGGTTGCAGGACAAGAGCTTAACGCGACAATTTCTGCGCAAAGCCGCTTACAAACCCCCGAACAGTTTAGACGTATTATTCTTAAGTCTGATTCATCAGGGGCAAATGTCTATCTTGAGGATGTGGCTAAAGTTGAATTAGGTGCAGAAAGCTATTCTGTTGACTCTTATTATAATGGCAAACCTGCATCTGGTTTGGCGTTTAAATTAGCGACAGGTGCCAATGCGTTAGACACAGCAGAGGGCATTAAAGCTAAAGTTAATGAGATGAAGGAGTTTTTCCCGCAAGGGCTTAAAGTTGTTTATCCCTATGATACGACGCCATTTGTTGAGCAATCGATTGAAGGTGTTGTACACACATTGATAGAAGCCATTGTGTTGGTATTCTTGATTATGTATCTGTTTTTGCAAAACTTCAGAGCAACGCTGATTCCTACTATTGCTGTACCTGTGGTATTGCTGGGTACGTTTGCAGTGTTATCTGCGTCAGGCTTTACCATTAATACGCTCACCATGTTTGCGATGGTGTTGGCGATTGGTTTGCTGGTGGACGATGCGATTGTTGTGGTCGAAAACGTTGAACGACTGATGTCTGAAGAGGGCTTAAGCCCGCTGGAAGCGACGCGTAAGTCGATGGACCAAATTACTAGTGCGTTAGTGGGTATTGGTTTGACGTTGTCGGCGGTGTTCGTGCCAATGGCATTTATGTCAGGTTCTACAGGTGTTATTTATCGTCAGTTCTCCATTACGATTGTGTCGGCAATGGCATTGTCTGTATTTGTGGCAATTGTGCTGACGCCTGCCTTATGTGCCACGATGCTGAAACCGGTTAAAAAAGGCCATACTTACGCTGAAACCGGTTTTTTTGGTTGGTTTAACCGTAAATTTGATGCCATGACATCACGTTACGAATCAAGCGTTGGCAGTATATTGAAGCGTTCATTCCGCGTCATGTTGATATACGTGGGTTTGGTTGTTGCCGTGGCTTGGATATTCTTACGTATGCCAACCGCATTCTTACCAGATGAAGACCAAGGTATTTTATTTACCCAAGCTATTTTGCCTACAAACTCAACTCAAGAGAGCACGGTTAAAGTACTAAAAGATATAACCGATTATTACCTTACAGAAGAGAAAGATGCTGTAAATTCGGTATTTACCGTTGCAGGCTTTAGTTTTGCAGGTTCTGGTCAAAATATGGGGCTTGCGTTTGTTAGCCTAAAAGATTGGTCAACCCGTGAAGCCCCTGGGCAAGATGTGCAATCGTTAGCAGGTAGAGCGATGGGCCGCTTTATGCAAATAAAAGAAGCCTTAGTTTTTGCCTTTGTGCCGCCCTCAGTTATTGAGCTGGGTACCGCAAATGGTTTTGATGTGTACTTAAAAGATTTGAATGGTCAAGGTCATACCAAACTGATTGAGGCACGTAACCAGATGCTTGGTATGGCTGCGCAAAACCCTAACCTTGTAGGGGTAAGACCTAATGGCCAAGAAGATGCGCCTATGTATCAAATCCACGTCGATCATGCGAAGTTACGTGCATTAGATATTGATATCAATAATGTCAATAGCGTGTTGGCTACTGCTCTGGGTGGTTCTTATGTCAATGACTTTATTGATCGCGGCCGAGTGAAAAAAGTGTACGTGCAAGGTGAAGCGAAATACCGCATGCAGCCAAGCGACTTAGACACTTGGTATGTGCGCAATAGCCATGGTGAAATGGTACCGTTTTCGGCATTTTCTACAGGTTCTTGGGAATTTGGTTCACCTCAATTACAGCGCTTCAACGGTGTGCCTGCGGTAAACATTCAGGGTGCGACAGTTCCTGGTTACAGTACAGGTGCCGCAATGGATGCATTCGAAGAAATGGCTAAACAGTTACCTCCAGGTTACAGCTTAGAGTGGAATGGTTTGTCATACGAAGAGCGTTTGTCGGGCAACCAAGCTCCAAGCTTGTATGCGCTCTCTATCTTGGTTGTATTTTTGGTATTAGCAGCATTGTATGAAAGCTGGTCGGTACCTTTATCGGTCGTGTTAGTGGTGCCATTAGGTATTATTGGTGCGCTGCTAGCCATGAGCGCCCGTGGTTTACCTAACGACGTTTTCTTCCAAGTAGGCTTGTTGACTACAGTGGGGTTAGCGACTAAGAACGCCATCTTGATTGTCGAATTTGCTAAAGAGTATTATGAAAAAGGCTCTGGTTTAATCGAAGCAACATTACACGCAGTTAGGGTGCGTTTACGCCCTATTTTAATGACCTCACTAGCATTTGGTTTAGGTGTTGTGCCATTAGCGATTAGCTCGGGTGTAGGTTCGGGTAGTCAAAATGCCATTGGTACGGCGGTACTGGGTGGTATGATGTCATCTACATTCTTAGGTATTTTCTTTGTGCCGTTGTTCTTTGTGGTTGTTGAGCGTCTTTTCAATAAGCGTCAGAAACCGACTGAAGCGGAAGAAGACAAAGTAGATAGCGACAGAACCTCGGTTTAATCTGTAATTTGCTAATCATAAAAAGCCCAGTTTAACTGGGCTTTTTTGTATCTTATTGGCTGATAATTATACCGCTGTAATAAAAGCGACTCAGCGGTATAAAAAAACTCTTTTTAAAAGAATATTGAATGGATTTAACACAAGTAAACTTAAATTGTGCTTAAAAAACACCCGTCGACAATGGTGGTTATCTATATGAATTTAAATATTATTAATTTTTTGTCTGTATGGTTATTGAGCTAGTGTTGTTTGGTGGGTTTGTTATGGTTAATTTGCACTGAAATGGTGTTTAACATGGTTTTTTCTATGTCTGTTATGTTTGTAAGGTGTTGTTGTGTTGGTTTGAGGAATTGTATTAGTTAACCAAAAATCAGCGTATTTTTATTGCAAGCCAATGACGTAAGCCAACGGCATGTTTATTATCCACTTATTGTTTCGAGCTAAGGTTATTTAGCAAAGATATCAACAATAAAGATGAAATTTTGAGTGAATTATGATTATGATAGTACATAACAATAATAAAGGATTTCATCATGCAGGCGTTTTTTATTTGCCTCACACTAGCCGCAATTCTGGCATATCTTTGGTATGCCAGTTTACTTAAAAAGCGCTCTTCAGCCATTGAAGCGCTAAAAGTGATCGACTCAAAAATTGATAAAAGACTGACTTTGTTTACCGAGCTGTGTCAGGAAAAACCCTCTTATCCACGCCCGTTAACGGATGACCAACAAGCCCAATTACTGCACCTAAAACAACTGCAACCGCAACATGATTGGGAACAACCAATTGAAGAGTCTAATGTGAGTGATGGTTCGTTGTCGGTGTCGATTGCCGCTTGGCAGCAAATAGACCAAGGATTAGAGGATTTATTAGCAACAGTAAACAAAGATAAGTTATGTGCAGAGCAGCTTGCAGAGTATTTACAGCTAGAGCTCGATTTTGTTCATGCAGAGGATTTTTACCGTAAAGCGGTAGATGAGCTGAACAGTGGTGTCAAAATTTTCCCAGGTTCGGCGGTGGCTAAATTGGCTCATATCGCGCCGATGCCAATATTCGATCAAGTGCAGGAATAACCCTGTGATATGGCGTAATTTGCAGACGCTACACGGTATTGTTTTGTTTTTATTATGCGCTTGCATACCAGTACATGCCAAGCAAGTGGTTTCCCCCGCAGTGGAAGCGTTTGAAAAACCACAAATTAAAGCCAAGTACATTCCTGTTCCCGCTGCAGAAAAAAAACAGTTATCGTTGCAACAATCTCAAACGAGTACCGCAGAAAACTATCCTGCACCCATTATTGATAAATATAACGTTTTGAAACAACGCAACACTAAGCCTGTTAATGAGCAATCAATCAATGATCAGCTATCGTTGGATGCTGGCTATGTGGGTGATAAACCGCAAAGACGTACTTTGACCAATGATTATCCGTTAACTAAGTCGAGTACGGTATCGAGTAAGCCCCGTGTAAAAGCGAGTTATTCTGAAAATGGCATTGTTAGTGATTTAGGCGTTGAAAAGCGTAAAGTGTTTCAATACAAACAAACCAATGGGGTGATGGTGTTTAGCGATCAACAACCGCTGGATGCAGACTATCAAGTGTTATTGTACGAATGTTTCGCATGCCGAGTCGATTCGGTTATCGATTGGTATAAGATCCCACTATTTACCTCACATTTTGCTACCGATGTGGCTTTAGCTGCGCGGCAATATCAGCTTGATCCTGCGCTTATTCGAGCTGTAATTCATGCAGAATCAGCGTTTAAAATCGGTGCGTTATCCAAAGCGGGTGCCAAAGGCTTAATGCAATTAATGCCTGGTACAGCAAGCGATATGGACGTCGACGATCCTTTTAATGTTCAACAGAATATCCGTGGGGGTAGTCGTTATCTGGCGCAATTATTAAGCCAATTTAACGGCGACATAGACCTTGCTTGTGCAGCATACAACGCAGGCCCAACAACGGTGATCCAATATCGCGGTATACCGCCCTATCCTGAAACACAAGCTTATGTGAAGCGGGTAAAAATATTATTAAAACGCTACCAAAAAGCATTAGCCAGTTAATTTAAGGTATTTATCCATGAACCATTTAATTCATAAAGCACAACCTAAGCGGGTCAAACTCAGTCGTAACAACGGTTATTGTTTAGCGGGTATAGCAGGGTTGCTGTTATTGGGCGCTGTCGCGGTGCCCGCTATGGCTGCTGAGACACCATTGTTAGTCGCGCCATCGCAAGAGGACATGCGGTTGTATGATATTGCAAACGCGCCTCAAGCCCAGCGGATTGAACAAGATATTCGTACATTAGTCGGTTTTGGTACTCGACATACTTTGTCTGATACCACATCTGACACCCAAGGTATCGGTGCTGCAAGACGTTGGATTGAAGCTGAGTTTAATCGTATATCCAAAGAATGTGGTGGTTGTTTAGAAGTAGTGACAGTGGGTGACACTGTTCAAGGTAAGCGAATCGAGAACCCAACCGAAGTGGTTAATGTTATCGCGATTCAGCGCGGTAAAACGGATCCTAACCGTGTAGTGATGATGAGCGGCGACATTGATTCACGTGTTAGTGATGTGTTGGATGCCTCGTCAATTTCTCCTGGTGCTAACGACAATGCATCCGGTGTGGCAGGGGCGTTAGAAGCAGCGCGAGTATTATCAAAATACCAATTTAACGGCACTATTGTTTATGCTGCGTTGTCGGGCGAAGAGCAAGGTTTGTATGGTGGTAATATTTTAGCTGATTATGCTAAGGCGCAACATTGGCATGTTCAAGCGGTATTAAACAACGACATGATTGGCAATATCTCGGGTATCAATGGCGTGATTAATAACAGTAGCGTGCGGGTTTTTTCTGAAGGAGTGCGTTTTGCCGAAACAGCAGATGAAGCCAAAGCACGGTACTTTAGTGGTGGTGAGAATGATTCGGCTTCACGTAATTTAGCCCGTAAAATTAAATCGCTAGCCGACCAGTATATGACTAATTTAAATGTAGAACTCGTGTACCGCCTTGATCGGTTTGGTCGTGGTGGCCATCATTTACCGTTTAATCAGGCTGGTTTACCTGCTGTGCGGATTATGGAAACCAACGAGAACTATAATCGTCAGCATCAAGATATTCGTGTCGAAAACGGCATTGCTTATGGCGATGTGATCGAAGGGGTGGATTTTGACTTTTCCGCCAAACTGACCGCGCTTAATGCGATTAGTTTAGCGTCACAAGCGTGGGCGCCAGCGCCACCAACAAAAGTAACCGTTGCAGGGCAAGTATCACCAAGTACCACGTTAAGTTGGGCTGATAGTGATGATAAAACAGTTGTTGGTTATCGCATCTATTGGCGTTCAACTACTGTACCAGAATGGACCCATAGTCGTTATGTCGGCAAGGTTAATCAGTTCACGCTAGATAATATGGTTATCGACAATTATTTGTATGGGGTTGCAAGTGTTGCCGCTAATGGCAATGTTAGCCCTGTGGTATTCCCTGGTGCGGCAGGCGCATTTTTTAAGTAATGCTCAGTCATACCAATCCTATTAAATATGTGAACTGACCAGATATTTAATGAGATTGGTATCATATGTCAAAAAATAACATCAAGGTCGTGCTTCGCCCACACCCGACCAAAAAGGGGAAACTGCTTCCCCCTCTTGGCTCTCCCCCGCAGCTCCGACAAAGTGTTGACCCTCATAGCATAATAAAGCTCAGATGGTACATCCATGTCTCCCTGAGCCTGTGCCATCATCCATGATGTCACTACGGCATTTTCATCACGCTATTCCGGACACTTCGGACGGAGAACCATTGAGCCTGCAGGTTAATTCCATTTGAAATTCGTGTGTTGTTTCAATAAAGATAGTTAGCATCTGATACGACAATAAACTCACATCTTTGCGGGTAGAAAGTCTTACTCGCCGACTTCCCACTTTACTGTTGTGTAACCATCAGCGTGGCCGAGTAAAGGCGCTAAATAATCCAGTGTTTCTTTGGCGAGTTCATCTAATTGCCAAGGCGGATTAATCACCCATAAACCTGCCGCGGTCATACCAAACTCGTCACTGTCAGCACTAATTGCTTGCTCAATACGCAGCTGTTTCTTAATGCCGCTATTTTTTAGCAGGGTTAACATTGCCTCTGTTTGCTCGCGTTTAACCACGGGATACCATAAAAGAAATGTGCCTGTTGCAAAACGTTTGTGAGCTTTTATGATGGCTTGAGCAACATCTTGATAGTCAGTTTTCATTTCATAGCTAGGGTCAATTAATATCACTCCACGACGCTCTAACGGCGGCACGGCGGCAATTAATCCTTGTAAACCATCGCCTTTAATCGCTTTAACTTGTTTGTCTTCAACAAAGTAATCAGCTAGTAACTCGTGGTCAGTGCCATGTAATTCATGTAACACCATTCTATCTTGTGGACGAAGCTCTACATCTACAATAGCCGGTGAGCCAGGGTACACGGTTAACTCGCCATCAAACTCAGCATTAAAGTGCTTCACTGTTTCAACATAGTCGGCTAATGCTGTAGGTAAATTAGCGTGGTCCCATAATTTGGCTACGCCCTCTAAATACTCACCCGTTTTTTGGGCAAACTCATCGGTTAATGAATATGCACCTGCGCCTGCATGAGTATCGATATACACATAAGGCTTATCTTTTTTCTGCATCGCTTTTAATACTTGAATAAGCATTGAGTGCTTAAGCACATCGGCATAATTGCCCGCATGATAACCGTGACGATAACTGAGCATGGGAAGTTCCATTAACTATATGAGACAGCAAAAACTGTGTAATCGTTCATTATAAGTGGTCTTGGGCACAAGGTATAGGTGTTCACGGGTGATGCCATTTGGCATAATGATGTCGTTTCTTACATTGGCATGGTAATCATCTTGTTGCAGACACCTATCTTCTTTAATCAGCAGTATCCTTCATTAATCGATATCGCCCAACGTTGGCAGTTAGTGTGGGACAAAGACGCCGTGTTTGAATTGCGGTTTGAGCAAAATAGCTTGAGTTTGTATAAGCGAGACGAGCCTAAGCTCGACGGCATTAGCGTTGATTTTGTATCTGGTGCGGTGGCGCATCGTCGCAAATTTGGTGGTGGTAGAGGTCAATCGATTGCCAAAGCTGTTGGGCTCAAGCAAGGCGTAACACCAACCGTAGTCGATGGCACAGCAGGGCTTGGTCGAGATGCTTTTGTATTGGCCAGTTTAGGTTGTAAGGTCATTATGGTTGAACGTCATCCTGTTGTGGCAGCACTATTAGAAGATGGTTTACGCCGAGCTTATGAAGATGCCGAAATAGGCCATTGGATGCGCGATTTGATGAGCTTATTTCATGGCTCAAGTATTAGTGCATTAGCCGACGCCGCTCAGTCATCGGGCACCGAAATCGATGTCGTTTACCTCGACCCTATGTACCCGCATCGCGAAAAATCAGCCCTGGTTAAAAAAGAAATGCGCGTATTTCAAACCTTAGTTGGCGCCGATCTTGATGCCGATGGGTTGCTAGCTCCCGCAATGGCTCTCGCCACGAAACGAGTCGTCGTAAAACGCCCTGATTATGCTGAAGACTTAGACGGTGTTAAACCTAGTATGGTTATTGCAACCAAGAAAAATAGATTCGATGTCTATGTTCGCGCAGCGATGAAATAGTTTCTGTTTGTATTTTTACATTTCACTTCTGTGAATGTGTAAAAATCGGCTCTAGGCATCGTCAATATAGCGTACGGTATTCATTATTGATTTACTCGCGTTAAATCATGATACGACTATTCTATCGCTTAGTTTAGGATAATGTGATTTTTCAGTATGGGCGAGGGTTTGCTAAGCTTTTTTATTGTAAAGGTTAATGAATGGTATGTTTTTTTGTGGCAACATTTCACTCAATATTTTCATTTTTTCGTAGCGTATTGGCCTTTAATGTGCGTTACCGCTTTGTAATTAATTGGTTGCAATAAGTGTGGTGTGTGACTTTTTTGCGTGATCTAGACAACAATTTTGTGATTTAGAAATACCTGATACAAATAGTCATATATTATTTATTGCATTAACGTAGTTGTGTTTACATGTATTCTTTATTGCCGACTGAACGAGCGTTGCTCGCTTCGGTAATGACTGGTCATTTGTGGATTTTTTGGAGATATCATTGTGAAACAAGTTGCATTCCGCTGGATTGATAAATATTTAATTAACGTACAATTAAAGGAAAGTTTTCTTGTTCTTTTTTTTGCTGCAGTGTTCGCCGTTGTCGTCATGGGCGTTAGTCTTGCTGATGCAGCATCTTCACAGAGCAAAATAGAAGCACAAAAACAAGTGGACTTGATTGCTGAATTGGCGTCAGCGAATCAATTATCTGCATCGGAACTGTCACCATTATTGCAAAATACAGCCATTAACATTGGGCGTAATACAGATGTCTCTGCACAGGTTTCAGGGCAGAATTATTCATTAAGTTATGTTGATGACATTAGTTTTCTGCCTGAGTTAGGTCTATGGCATATCGTTGCTATTAGCTTGAGTTTATTGTTGATGTTTGGTTGCTCTTATTATATTAATACCTTTATCGGTGGCAGTATATTCGATATTTATCATGCATTAAATAGGCTAGCTGAGGGCGATCTTGCTGCTCGTATTGGTTATGCTCCAGCACGTAATGAGTTTAATTTAATAGCAAGAACCGTTGATAGAGTGTCAGAGCGCGAGCATTTACTGGTAAAAACTACTCAAGAAGCGGTTGCGTTGATCCAACAGATTAGTGCTCAGTTACGTGTCCGTAGTGATGAGAATTCAACGTTAGCCAGTGTGCAGCAAGATCGTATTGATTCTCTAGCCAGTGCCACAGAAGAGATGGCCGTGTCGATTCGAGAAGTGGCTAGTCATGCTCAAGAGTCGTCAACACAGATATCGCGCGCCACGGAAAAAACCACTCAAGGGCAAGCCCAGATCCAAAAAACGTTGGTTGAAATTAATCAATTAGCAGGCGAGGTTCGTGGTACTTCTGTTGCTGTTGCAGAATTGGATTCGAGTGCGACTGAAATTGGTGAGGTGATTGCAACGATTAATGCTATTTCTGACCAAACAAACTTACTCGCCCTTAATGCTGCTATTGAAGCCGCCAGAGCAGGCGAACAAGGTCGTGGATTCTCAGTAGTTGCAGATGAAGTAAGAACCTTAGCGGGTAGAACTCAAGCTGCTACCGTAGAGATTCAAAAAATTATTGAAACGCTGCAGACTAATAGCCGTGGTGTAATGAGCGTGATGGCAAAAACGGTTAAAGAAGCTGAATCAAGCGAACAGTTAATGACAAGTGCAAGCCAAAATATTAGTGAGATCGCGGAGCAAAACCAACATATCTCTGACAGAAGTTTGGAAATTGCAGCTGCTGCTGAAGAGCAAGGTGCTGTGGCGGATAATATTGCCAATGACGTTGATTCAGTCCGTGGTAGCTCTATTCAAGTGATGGAGTTGGTGAATATGACCGCAAAAGAAATCGAGAGTTTGAGCCGTCAGGCGGATGTGCTGGAAGGTTTGATGAAGGATTTGATTATTTAAGGTTATTTAGATTGGCTACATGTTTGTGTTGCTGATCGTAGGGCCACCTAACTCTTTTCGGTGGCCACTCCATTTCTACAAGCAATACGATCATCAATACGATAACTAGTAGAACAAAGCCTCAGCATTAATGCTGAGGCTTTGTTGTTTACAACATGTTGATTATTATTCAGTTAAAACTGAAAACATCTATATTAGAAACAATATCGATTAGAAGGTGTAACCGACATCTAAGCTCAGTGAGCGACCCGATGCAGGCACTCGTCCTGCTGGCGATACATCTAAGCCTCTAAAGTAGTATTCGTTATCAAATAGATTATTGACGGATAATCCCACTTTTAGGCCATGATTATCTTGTTTGAAAAACTCAGTACCAATATTGAAGTTAACCACGGTATACGCAGGTACTTCTCCCGATGTACCAGATACATTCTCCTCAACTGTGTTAGCTAAATCGGCAAATGATTTACTGTAATAAAATGCCATTAATCCTAAATCGACATCCTTAATACTGTATAAAGCACTAGCAGAAAGTTGATGTTTAGACACATAAGCCAATTCGTTACCGGCAAATTCTCCATCAAGTTGTTCGGTATCTAAATAGTTGTATGCACCCGTTAGAACCAGATCTGGTAGCGACATAGGTGAGTAAGTGCCTTCTAGCTCAATACCTTGGTTACGAGTTTGACCAATATTGACGAACAGACTAACGTCACCGTCGTACTCTATTTTATTTTCAAAATCGATACGATAAGCCGCAATACTTAAGTTACTGCGCTCTGTTGGGGTAAAGCGTACGCCTGCTTCATAGTTCCACGATAGCTCAGATTCCAGGGTTTGATCTTTAGGCCATAATTGTGAAATTTGCGGCGTTCTCAATGAGCGTTGAGCATTGGTATACGCAAACCAATTTGAACTGAATTCGTAACCTAAAGTGATGCCAGGAAGCCACTCGGTCACGTGATTATCTTGGCTATAGCCTTGTCCAACATTGGTAAAGGTCATGCGGACATCTTCATATCTTATGCCAGGGGTAACCGACAATGTGTCGTCAAAAAATCCCACTTTATTACTCACATAGTAGGCCATGGCATTAGTATCCATTTGCCAGTCACGCGGACGCGTTGCAGTTTGAGTCGATTTTTCTATATGGTTGAGCTGGTAGCTAATGTCTTCATTAATATAACGAGCACCGGCGATAATGTGCTGACTAATATCACCATCAATAAGCAAGCTTGCCGTTGGCTCAATGCCAAACACGGTAAAGTCGCGTGGAGAGTTACGCAGATGAGTGGCTTCTTGCGTAGTATCACTCCAGCTAGTCCCTAAATTACCGTCGGTGTCTTTGCTTGAGTCATAAAAATCCCACTGAAAATTACGTGAACTCTTATTACCAAATACTCTGAGATCAATCTCACCATAATCGATAATTTTCGAATCATCGAGAACATGGCTATATTTCAATGACACTCGTTTAGTATTGGCATTAAATTCATCATTAGGGCGTAGAGATTGTTCTCGATCAGCTTCATATGCGGCAGTATTTAAGGCACCTGGTAGCTCAGAAAAAGCATCGTAATATTGTAACGTGGCATCTAAGCTGTTTTGCCCATCGATATTCCATAGGGTCTTTAACATTAGGTTTTTAATGTCGGTTTCGGAGTGTTCACGAAACGATTCCCCTTTGGTGATGTTGCCATCAAAACGCATCGAAAAATCTTCATTAACCGCGCCGCCAGTGCTGACGTTAGTATCAAATAAGGTATTACTGTCACCAAAGAAGGTCATGCGTTCATTAAGGCTGGTTTCCCAGTCTGTTGGGATTGGCTTTGAAATAAGGTTTATAACTCCGCCAACGTTGTTAGGGCCATATTGAATCGATGCTCCGCCGCGTGCTACATCAATTCTATCTATCATAAATAAGGTGGCAGGGAATAATGACTGGCCAGTGTGCCCATATGGCGCAAGTGTCATTGGGATCCCATCGAGTAAGACTTGGGCGTAGCCACTGCGACTGCTGTCTAAGCCTCGTACGGATATGTTAGGTAAAACCCCAGTGCCCGTTTCGTCTTTAATTTTAATCCCAGGGACTTGTTGTAATGCCGTGTCAATTGATCTGGCTGCAGTGCGCTCTATTTGATCAGAGGTAATAATTGAACGGTTTCCGGTATAGGTTTTTAAATCCGCCACTTCAGAATTGCCCAATAAGCTCCCCGTCACCACTATGACTTCTGGTTTGGCTCCTAGCGGATTTGTTTCTGCAAAAGCTGACGAGCTGGCAAGGCTTGCCGCAATGGCCACCGCAACGGTGGTCAAAGTGAATCCGGATTTTTTAGTTAACATGTATATTCCCTAAGTGTCATTTGGTCTGGTTTTATGTTTCAAGTAGGCTTTACATGTTTAAAAGTCATGCTGAATTTCAGCAATCAACATGCGTTAGTGACCGCCAGTTGGTTATTTTTACGTTTTATTGATGGAATGTTTTGCGATGGGGAGAGGTCTGAGTTAACAATCCCTAAAACAGTTTTTTGATTGCTTAATTTCACTTTCAACAAGTCATTGGGCCGCATAAAATGTCAAATGTTGGTATTAATTATGATAATTATTCGCATTTACACCCAATGGGTCAAGTCATTTGTTCTAACTCATATTGTTTTGCCACTTTATTCTCGCACTCCATTCATTTTTTAACAGCGACCTTCCAGTCTTAATAAGGGGTAGGGCCATGTAGTGTGAGTTCTATAGTGGAATGTAAATTTTCATACGCTAATGATTTTTCAGCTTTATGGCTATTTAACGGCTTTGCTCCAAACCATTAATACTTTTGGATTCATGTGGCTGTTGAGTGCATTGAGTTATCGTCACTGGGGATATTTGACTGTAGGGATATCAACTAGCAAACCAAGCTTGGATGATGGTAAGCCATCTATTGTTAGGTTTACGTTGTAGACCACTCAATCAAGGGGTGATTAGCTCAGGATGATTAAGAAACACGGCTAAGCGTTTTTGTTCATTAGGGGTAAATTGTTGCTGTTGATATTGTGCTAAAGCCTGTTGTTGCTCTTTGGCTGACAAATGAGCTATTTGCTGTTGATAAGCTTGATATAGGGTAATTTTATGTTGCCATTGCACATTGGTATTTTGAGTTGCTTGTACTCGCTCAATCACTTCTTGGCTGATCTCTGTGTTTATTCCTGTTAACACGTTAGCAGGAGACGTTTCGCCCTGTTGTTGTGATCCCTTTAAATAAGCGCTGATATCATTGGCTATTAGTGTTGGCGTGAGAGCTTGGCGTTCTTCTTCATCCAGTTGGCTGATTTGATGAGCGAGTAACTGCGCTTTTTGTTCTATGGTTAAACTACTATCTTGTCGAATTCTAAGTCGCTCAAATGCTTGTTGATCATACTTGTTGTCTTTGGCAAAAAAAGCGTCTATTTCGAGTTCCGAAAAATAGCGTTGCTGCAATAGATGAGCCTGTTCGATAAAGTCAAACGTTATGGCTAAATCAATATCGCTATCTATTGCTGGGCTGGTATCTTTTAGAGATGATAATGCTATTTTATAATCTCGATAACGCTGAAATAATGCAGTAAGTTGAGCGTGAGCATCGGCACTAAGATCAAGTTTATTCGCTAATCTAGACAATAGGTTATCTAGCGAGGTTGCATTATCTTGATGTTGCAAAATGATGTCGTCAAAATCCCAGCGTAGTGCTTGAGATAATAACAGTGGCTTACCTAATTGTTCCGTGCCAACGGGGTTATTTATCTCTGTCGTTTCTGGGGTGAATAATGTTGAGTTATGCTGAACTGTAGGTGATTTTTCCGAGGCCAATAGCGCTGTTTGGTGTTTATTCATCAATGACGCGATAAAAAACACGCTAAAAAGGGCGAGCAAAAATATGCCCACCCATAAACGTGGATTTGATAATAATGAGAATCCACGTTGCATCTTGTTTATAACCCTAATTGTTGTAAACGATTAAGATGTTGGCGGTATAAGGTCTCTGGGTTAGTTTCAAACCAACTAACAAGCCCTAACGTTTGGTTCACCTCATCTAAATGGTTCATTGTATAGTTGTCTTTAATCACTTTACCTAAATGAGAACTACAGGCAGAGACTAAACCGTCATTCGGTTCACCAAAAACTAAGCTGGTTAAACTCAGTGGATAATCCGATGGATCAACAACATGAGTTAATGGGCTCGTGCCCGACCAAGAAAAATAATGCACGCCATTATTTGCTAACTGTTGGCCTTGACCGCAATATTGGCTTGGTACACCTTCAGGATATGCTTGATTAAATGTTACAGAGCCTTGGGTGGTTAGAGATGTCATTGCTGCGATGCTATTTGCGGGTAAACCGTTATTACCTGATATACCGGCAATAATACCTGCTAACAAGTTAATGCCTTGTTGTGCAAGGTATTCTGTGTTGGAGTCTGCGGGAATGATCCCACGGGCTAAATCGGCAACACGGCTGCCCCAATTAACCCCACCAATTGATGTTGCCGAAGCCACCATTTCTGGGCTAACGCTTGCGACATAGCGAATCGTTGGACCACCATGGCTATGGCCAATTAAGTTAACTTTTTCCGCCCCTGTTTGTGCTAGTACTGCTTGAACAAAAGTACGCAACTGCTCCCCTCTCACCTCGCTTGAATTAGCCGGTGACACGCTAGCAACAAACACTTGAGCACCTTGTTGACGTAAGGTTTGCGGTATTCTGTAAAAGTAGTCAATGCCCCAAATATCATCAAAGCCAAATAAACCATGAACGAGTACCACAGGGTATTTTGTTCCTTGTGCATAAGCTTGTTGTGGCGAAAGCGATAGTAGCGTCACACCCGCTAAAAATAATGCGCTAAGTGTGGCGGACTTAATCTTTACTCGTTTTATTAATATTTTTAATACACTGTTTTTCATCATTTTTCCTCCCCAAAGGTGCAATGATGTATTGCATATGATGTGTAAATCTTGCTGATTCTCGATTCTATTTAATACATGATCGAGTAAATTAGTATTAACGTATGCTTAACAATTAAACAAGGGTTAAAATTTGCACAGTTGTGTTATGAGGCACAGTTTGTTTGCTGTTTAAAACGCAGGTGTTTTCTAAGGCTTATGCATTATCCTCGTTACTGAAGATTTTAATACGACAACATGTTGGTCTTACTTTTTTTGATAATGAGAATTATGAGGTAACGAAGATGTTGCAATTTATGGGCGATAATTGATGGCAAGGCCAAGTAGCTTACGCAATGAACCAAGAAAGGAGTGACGTTGCCAAGAGATATGTTTTTAGCGCAGAGGTGTCACGTTTTAGAATCCATTGGTAGACCATATGGCAGGTTCGTGGTCATGTTAGTGACGTTAAATACTGCCATTAACGCATAATAACAAGGTGCATCAAATTGAAAACCTGAGTGACGCTGATTGCTCACAAGATTAATGGAACGAGTGTTAATCTTGTTTGTATTGAAGGATATCTGGACTGCCATTAACTTTTCATTAGATGGGCGTTAATGGATTGATTTTTGTCTTCATTTAATACGCTATTTGGCTATATCAATAGATTAAAATGTTATAGGTGCTAATGGAGTTTCTTGATGAATACTTGTGCAAAATTTTGGCGTTCTGATATCGTTCGCGAAATAGAGCATAGGGTTGTGTACCAAGACATTTTGCCGCAATAACCGCTCTTGAACTCGCATATCAACGCTGTATTTTTTTAGGTAGCCTATTATGGTTAGCTTACTGAGTAGTCGTACTTCGGCCTCATCTCAAACTATCAAAAAATCACTAACGTGTTTGTCGTTAGCTATAGCTGCAGGGTTTTGTTTTAATCTTGCTGCACAAGAACCCACTCCGCCGATCATTGCACCAACATCGCCTATCGTAACCATACCGTTGCAAACTTATGCAGATGAACAAGCGATTGTGAAATCACCTAATAATCTGAACACAGAAACCAAAGTACGTTTTGCCAAAACGGCTAATTTTGACTCTGATTCGGTGGTTAAGATCGCGCGTAAATTAGCGCAAAACCCCTATGTGGAACTTAAAGACCCATTACCACCTGGGTTGGCTAAAATTTCTTACGATGAATATCGCGACATTCGCTTTAAGCCAGAAGCTTCTATTTGGAAAGCCGAAGGTTTGCCATATCAAATGCAATTGTTCCATCGGGGGTTTTATTTCCAAGACTTGATTGAAATTGCCCTAGTTGAAGGTAAACAAGCCAGCCATTTAGCCTATAACTCAGAATTTTTTACTGCAGGTGATGTGTTAAGTCAGCGGTTACCGACCCAAGATATTGGCTATTCGGGTTTACGTATCCATTATCCGCTCAATACCCCTGCGTATTTTGATGAGCTTATGGTATTCCAAGGGGCGAGTTATTTTCGTGCATTGGGTAAAGGCAACGATTACGGCTTGTCTTCAAGGGGGTTAGCGTTAAATACCGCTGAACCAGAAGGCGAAGAGTTTCCAATATTTCGTGCTTTTTGGGTTGAACGCCCAAATACCGACAGTAACTTAATTGTGGTACATGCATTGTTAGACAGCCCTAGTGTTGCAGGAGCATATCGATTTTCAGTAAGACCGGGTGAAAACACTCATATAGATGTGGAAGCGACCTTATTTCCGCGCAAAGAGTTAGTAAAAGTCGGTTTAGCGCCTAGCACCAGTATGTTTTTACATTCAATGAATGGTCGTCAAAACACCGATGACTTTAGACCTGAAGTGCATGATTCTGATGCGCTATTGATCTTAAATGGTCGTGGCGAGCGTTTATGGCGTCCGCTGGCTAATCCAAAGCAATTGCAAGTGAGTGCCTTTATGGACAACTCGCCTCAAGGGTTTGGCTTAATTCAGCGTGAACGCAGTTTTGATGCATATCAAGATCTCGAAGCCCACTACGAGCGTCGCCCAAGTTTATGGGTTGAACCTGTCGGAAATTGGGGCGCGGGTGAGGTAGTGTTAACCGAAATTCCAACCGACTCTGAAATTCATGACAACATCGTCAGTTACTGGAAACCTAAACAACCTATTGCAGCGGGTAGCGAGTTTCATTTTACTTATCGATTAATTTGGGGCAACGAGCCCGAAGTTGACGATGGTACCGTGATTGTTGCCCGAACTGCCAGTGGTCGAGCTGATATCGCTAAAGCCACACCAAGGCGTTTATTTGTTATCGACTATCAAGTTAAAGAAGGCAATAACGATGAAATTCCGGTCGCCAAAGTGCAGAGTTCTGCCGGTGAAGTGACCAATGTGGTGGTGTCTCGTCAGCCTAAAACTAATGGCTATCGTTTGGCATTTGAAATGGATCCACAAGATGCTGAATTGATTGAACTACGTGCTGAGCTTAAGTTTACTGGCCCACGCGATGTAGAAACCTGGCTTTATCGTTGGACTAAGTAGTAGCAAACATGATGCAGACTGAATCTACTATTAGCGACATTGAAACCACACTGGTTGGCGGTACGGCTATGCCGTTAGAACGGCCAAGCCCAATGGAGCCGCAAAGTTTACGTGCGTTGTCAGAAGGCATGCCACGAAAGAGTATTATCGCCAATGGGGTAAAGTCAGACGGCTTACGCCGACTTTTAGTGGTTGGCAGTGCTGTTATTATGTCGGCTATGGCTATTTACGAGATGGTATCGGTATTTAATGTCGGCGGTGTAACCCCGCTGGAATACATCGTTTTAGTCTTGTTTGCAGTTAACTTTTGTTGGATAGCATTGGCATTTAGTGGCGGCATAGCCGGCTTTATTATGCTCCTCAAAAAGCCATCTACAGAAATCGCCGAAAGCGTAAAATTGCATACCCGCACCGCGATATTAATGCCGACATATAACGAATCCCCCGATCGCGTTTTTTCCGCTGTCGAAGTAATGGCAATGGCATTGGTTGCGTCGGGAGAAGCACATGCTTTTGACTGGTTTATATTAAGCGATACTACCGACCCCGATATTGCGTTGGCGGAAGAGCAGGCATTTTTAATATTGCGTCATCAAGTGAGCAAAGATGCGCGGGTGTATTACCGCCGTCGTCGTAAAAATGATGCCCGTAAAGCCGGTAATGTGGCTGACTTTTGTAAACGCTGGGGCGCCCGATACGATCACTTATTGGTGTTAGACGCCGACAGTTTAATGGAAACCCACACTATCGTCAGTCTCGCTCAGCGGATGCAGGCCGATCCAGATGCTGGGCTTATCCAAACCATTCCGTATTTAATCAATGGCAACACCTTAATGGCGCGGTTACAGCAATTTGCAGCGCGTATTTATGGTCCGGTTATTGGTACTGGTTTATCTTGGTGGACCCATAAAGAAGGTAACTTTTGGGGCCACAACGCCATTATTCGCACTCAGGCTTTCATGAGCGCAGCAGGGTTACCCAACCTTGCAGGAAAACCGCCTTTTGGCGGTCATATCATGAGCCACGACTTTGTTGAGGCGGCGTTGATTCGTCGTGCTGGTTGGAGCGTAGTGATTGCAGCCGATCTTCCTGGGTCTTACGAAGAATGCCCTCCGTCTATTATCGATTTAGCGGTGCGCGATCGTCGTTGGTGCCAAGGTAATTTACAACACTCGCGGGTGTTGTTTGCCAAAGGATTGCATTGGGTGAGCCGTTTACATTTGCTCTCTGGGATTATGGCCTACTTGTCATCTTCCTTTTGGCTATTGCTTATTTTGTCTGGGTTAATGCTGGCATTACAAGCACACTTTATTCGCCCAGAATATTTTACTGATCAGTTTTCGCTATTTCCTACTTGGCCAGTAATGGACTCAGACCGTGCATTACGCTTGTTCTATATCACCATGGGAATATTGTTTGGCCCCAAAATATTTGGCGTGTTGTTATTACTGAAAAATAGCAAGATGAGCCGGCAATTGGGTGGTCGGGGTAAGGTGATGATTAGCGTAGTGGTGGAAGTTATTTTATCGGCACTTATCGCACCAATTATGATGCTTATTCATTGTGGAGCTGTAATATCGATTTTAGCCGGACGCGACAGTGGCTGGGCGCCACAACGACGTGACGATGGCAGCTTACCTTGGTTAACTCTGATTTATCGCCATCGTTGGCATATGTTAATTGGAGTGCTATTGGGTTACGCGGCTGTATTGGATTCGCTTACTTTACTCGCTTGGATGAGCCCTGCGCTAATCGGTTTATGGCTGGCTGTGCCGCTTTCTGCCATGACAGGTTCGGAACGTTTGGGGTTGTGGGTCAAGCGTATGCACATTTTGGCCACTCCTGAAGAGATATGTCCGCCAAAACTTAGCCTTGAGTCGCTATCTCGTCGTGAAGAATATAGTAATGCAATTGCCCAACCGTGGACCTTATCAAGGTTGTTGCAAGGCCCTGAGTTAATGGCACTTCATTTAGACATTATTGATAAAAGGCCACACCGTTTACCCGGTTCTGCGGTTGAGTCACTCGAAGCCATTACTCGAGTAAAAGTACAAGAAGCACAATGCCAATATAATATTGTCGACCTATTTACGCGCCAAGAGTTAGCGTATCTGCTGGGTAATCCTTTACTCTTAAAGGACTTACAAAAGCTTCCTGAGCAATTTGTGTCGGAGGATTTAGTGTATTTCTGTTAAATGTGTAATGGTTACAGTGTATATTTATGTTGATGGATTAATGAAGTTTTGATCTCAAGTACAGAGGTTTGTGACTTGATTTATGTTTAGTTACCCGCTTAGTTGGTGACTCATTCGTTAATCAATGGCACTAGTCTTTTTGATATAAGTGTCTTTATACCAATCCTATTAAATATGTGATCTTTCAGCGGGAGTTCAAAGTGCTGTAGGCAAGGCAGATGATTGAAGCGAATAGTGATCCTCGGTAACAAGCTCCTGCGTTACTCTACCTCCAGCATCTG
>NZ_JBSQBN010000044.1:0-32902 GCF_053850585.1 Shewanella sp. A22 | reverse complement strand
GTCTCTCAGGTATTCCACTTCTGTGTTACATCGATTTAAAAGGGAACAACCATTTCTACATCAATGCGCCTTGAATTGAAAAACCTGAGAGACTCTGAACTGACCAGATATTTAATGGGATTGGTATTAGATATTATCAATAAAATTGTGTTTTAATGAATCTTCTCAAGGAAACTACATCTTGAATATTTCAATTTTTAATGATTAAGGATTATCATGACTCAGCTTAACGCGCCTCAATTACCTGCCATTATTACAGAAACTGACCGGCTAATATTACGTCCATTTAATGAAGGCGACTTTGAATCCATTTTTCTGATGAATAGCATTCCACAGATGTTGACATACATTCCACAAGATCCATTAATGGATATCACGCAAGCTGAAGCGGTATATCACGATATTATTTTGGCGGCTTATGAAGAACATGGTTTTGGCCGTTGGGCGGTACACCATAAACAAGATGAAAAGGTGATTGGTTTTTGTGGACCTAAGTACATCTCTGAGTATAACAAAGTAGAACTAGGTTACCGCTATTTCCCTGAATATTGGGGCAAGGGCATTGGTTATGAGGCTGCAAAGGCTACGGTTAAAACCTTAAAACCACAGTTTGATATTGATTCAATCATAGCGTTAATTTTGCAAGGCAATACAGGTTCAGAGGCAATAGCCAGAAAACTTGGAATGAGTATTCATGAACAGAGTGAATACCATGGTGCTAAAGTTAATGTGTATCAAATGGCGTTATAAATTCGAATATAATATTGAGATTTAAAACAAAAAAAACCAGCAAATACGCTGGTTTTTATGACTGTTTAATCAGTATTGCGACAAATATTATTCGTCAGCATGATCGCAAGTGTCGTTAGTGCAGTGACCATACAGATACAAACTATGATGAGTGAGCTTTATATTATGACGCATTGCGATTTCATCTTGACGACGTTCAATCACTTCATCAGAAAACTCGATAACTTTATCACAGGTTAAACATACCAAATGATCATGGTGTTGTTGAGTCGACATTTCAAACACGGCTTTACCACTTTCAAAATGATGACGATTTAGAATGCCCGCATCATCGAACTGGTTTAATACTCTGTAAACTGTCGCAAGACCAATTTCTTCTCCAACCTCGAGTAGTTTTTTGTATAGGTCTTCGGCACTGATATGCTGATTTTCAGGCTCTTGCATCAGTTCTAGAATTTTAACTCGCGGCAGAGTTATTTTTAATCCGGCTTTTTTTAGCGCTTGATTTCCATCTGTCATTGCTAATCTCTTGATTGCAGAACCCATCGGTTCATCGGTGGATAATCTAATCATTATATGTGTTGAATTTAAAAACATAAACCTCTTAAGGCAGTTAATCAACTTATATATAGATTATTTAGTAAAACACGCACTTATGTGGATATTATTTGCTATATATTACGAATACTTACTCAATAAACTTACTTATACTAAGGGATTATTGCGTCACCATCACGATAATATAAGATAAGTGCGTTAAGGTTAAGTGTCATTTAATCGTGTTTTTTGATATCTGATCACAAGGATATTGTGCAATATAGTGTTAATGTAAATACAGTAAAAGTAGAGTGTGATAACAATAAAGGACTTAACATGTACCGGCAAATAGTGGTACTGACCGGCGCGGGGATTTCAGCTGAGTCAGGTATTAAAACATTTCGAGACCAACATGGTTTATGGGAAGAACATCACATTGAGGATGTTGCTACACCAGAAGGTTATGCCCGAGATATTGACTTGGTAGAGCGTTTTTATAATATGCGTTGGCAGCAACTAAAGGGGGATGATGTTGGTCCGAATGCTGCCCATGAAGCCTTAGCTAAACTTGAAGCAGAATTTACCGGTGAGCTGTTAGTTATCACCCAGAATGTTGACGATTTACACGAACGAGCCGGTTCTCATCGGTTATTGCATATGCATGGTGAGCTTGCTAAAGGGCGTTGCCCACAGTCTTTGCAAACGTTTGCTTTACGTGAACCTTTTGGGGTTGATAACTGTTGCACGTGCTGCATCCCAGCCAAGCGGTTACGTCCACATATTGTATGGTTTGGTGAAATGCCTTTTGGTATGGACAGGATCCACGATGCATTAGACCACTGTGATCTATTTATTGCCATTGGTACTTCGGGGACGGTATATCCTGCCGCCGGTTTTGTCGACTCGGCTAATCATCATGGTGCGCAAACTGTTGAGGTCAATTTATTAGAAGCAGATAGGCACAGCCAGTTTCAGTATCATTTTACCGGAAAAGCAGGGGAGATTGTCCCCAAATTAGTCGAACAGATTTTATCTGGTAAGGTGATTGGCAGTGATCGAACAGCGTAATTATTGTCAGCCAAAAGCGCAAAATCCTAAAGTTGCCATTATTATGCGTGGTTTGCCTGGTAGCGGCAAATCACATTGGGTAGAGCACTATATTGCGTCGCTAGGGATTGAACAGTCAATGCGTGTCCGACAACACGGCTATTTTTCAACCGACAACTATTTCTTCAATCAAGGGGAGTATCGGTTTAACCCGCAAAAACTTCCTCAATTTCATCAAGCTAACTTAACTGCGTTTATTGAGGCATTAGCTCATGGTGAACCGTTAGTTATTTGTGATAATACTAATGTCGCGAGATGGGAGTTTATGGCTTACGATGCTGCTGCTAGAGCTTTAGGGTACCAAGTTAGAGTTGTGTTAGTTGGACAACCTAAAGATTGTGAGCATCAACATTTGTGCGCTGCACGTAATCAACATCATGTTTCTCTGGCGCAAATTCAAAAGATGGGCCATCTATTTGAAATTGAATAAGTGAAGTTAATAGCAATAAAAAAGGCGCTTAAAGCGCCTTTTTTTTATTGTCTAACTATTAATATTAATTAGCAACAACGGGTGTTGTTAAATCAATGCTATAAATTGCAAAGCCAGCGACAACATCGCTAGTTACTGGTAATTTAACCATTTTACGTTGTTGGTTATCTGCGACAAACTTGTCAGCAAGCTCGCTGTCTTGAGTCTCAAAACGAATATCTAATGCAACGGTTGCATTGTCGATTGTTTTAAAGTCCCAGTTATAATCAGCGGTTGGATCAACCATTGCGTCATATCCGCCAGTCGCATTCGGTTGTGATTCTTCAGTGATATAAGCAGATAGTGCATCACGGTTGGTGTCTGGTAGTTCAAGCACTACGTGGTCAGACCCCGTACCTGCAAATGAACCACCAAAGGCACGGTAGTTATTTGAGGCAACAACAAATGACATCGCTGCTAATTCGTCACCGCTAATAACAGTACCATCAGCAGCTGTGTAAGCTAAATCAACAATACGATTAGCATCAGCGTTAACGACGTCACAGCTACGATCATATTTACTTGGTTGTGTAACATCAATTTTATAAGTTAAGCCGTCGATGACGTCAAAGTTATAAGTTGGGTGACCATCACGGTTAATCAAGTTTTGTGGAGCACTGACAGTCGGGTCAATTTGATTAAACTGGTTTGCTGAACACTCTAACCAATCTTTTAATTCAGCCCCTGTCGCTTTAACAGCAACCAAGGTATTTGGGTAAAGATATAAGTCAGCAGCATTTTTATAAGACAAATCACCTTTAGCAACTTGAACATACTGGCTTGCATCACCTTCAGCATAACGACCACCAGCTTTAAATGGTGCAGATGCTGATAAGATTGGTAGGTCTTTTAAGTCATCAGTGATCAGTGTTTTAACACGAGCGATTTGCGCATTTGATACAATCTGAACCGTTGGATCATCTTGTACAAGTGTTAAGAAACTATACATGTCTGAGGCAGCAACCCCAATAGGTTGGCTAACGTAGTCAATCGTGCCTTCATGTTCTAGCTCAATTGCATCACGTAAGCTATCTTCACCTGTCACTAATTCAACTTTATTGGTGTTGTCATAAATTGGACGAGCTTTAGCGGTTGATTCTTCGTGAATAACAGTCCATTTACCTTCAACTTGACGAATAACTAGGTCAACAACACCTAAGTTGTCACCCCAACGACCAGGCATAACAGCAGGAATGCCGTTTAATAAGCCTTTCTCTACGTCTGTATTTGGTAAATCACTATAGCCTGCAGCAGGGAACACAGAGTGGCTGTGGCCAAAGAATATAGCATCAATGCCATCAACATTAGTTAATGCGTAAGTAGCGTTTTCTGCCCATGGATCACCTGGGTTTTCACTTGAACCAATACCTGAATGCGGAATAGCTAAAATAATATCAGCACCTTCAGCTTTCATTTGAGGAATAAACTTATTAGCGGCTTGTACAATGCCTAATACTTCAACTTCGCCATCTAAGTTTGCTTTATCCCATTGGAGAACCTGAGGTGGCACAAAACCGATATAACCGATTTTAATTGTGTGTTCATTACCATCCACGTCAGTTACGACTTTGTCTTTAATAACAAAAGGCGTGAACATGTTTTCATTAAATAACACATCGTTCCAACAGCCATCTTTGTTGGCACAAATAACGTTAGCGTTAATGTAAGGAAACTCTGCTCCACTGATGGACTGTTTTAAGAAATCTAAACCATAGTTAAATTCGTGGTTACCAATGTTGCCGACTTCGTAGTCTAAAGTGTTCATTGCTTTATAGACAGGGTGGGTGTCGGTTAGCATGTCATTGTCAGTTTTAAATTTATGAGCAATATAGTCGCCCATTGGACTACCTTGTAATAAATCACCATTATCAACTAATACTGAGTTGGTTGCTTCAGCACGCGCCGCATTAATTAGACTGGCAGTACGCACAAGACCAATGGTTTTATCTTCAGTGCTTGAGTAATAGTTATAATCCATCATGTTTGTATGAAGATCAGTAGTTTCCATTACGCGTAACTTGATATCGGCAACTGTTGCGGTTTGATCGTTGTCGTCTGAATTGCATCCGCTTAAGCCCAGTGCACCTGCGATAACCACTGCAAGTATTTTTTTATTTAACATATAGTTCTCTCTTTTTATTTGACCCTGAGGCGCATATTGTTATTTTTGCCTCATACGTAGTGTTAACATTCCTTATCTATTTTGATAATTAAATGAAAACGACGCGCTGATTATAGGCGTAATAAATGAAGGAATTGTGATGCGGCGCTAAATAAAAGTTATTAATAAGTGAGGTTGCGCAATTTATAACCGTAATAGTTGATAAATAATCGGCTAATGATTATTTAATCTGATGTTAATTTAGTGAGTGGTAATGCGTGAGCGAAAGTTTGATATAAAGTGAAATGTGTTAAAAAGAATGAAAATGCATATTTAATGTAATAATATTCGCAACGCACGGTGACGATTGCGAATATTATTAAATATAAGGACTAGTGAATATAGGTTACGATTTGTTTTTTAATAATCCTTTACTGCGCAAGAGTGGTTCTATACCTGCTTCTTTACCTCTAAATTGCTTGTAAAGCACCATTGGATCTGCACTTCCGCCTTTGGATAAAATATTGTCACGAAACTTTTGTGCTGTTTCAGGATCAAATATGCCATTTTCTTTGAAAGCTTCGAAGGCGTCAGCCCCGAGAATATCAGACCACAGATAGCTATAATATCCAGCTGAATAACCGCCTGCAAAAATATGTGAAAAAAAAGTGCTGCGATAACGAGGTGCTATTTCATTAATCAATCCCATTTTGTTTAATGATGCCATTTCAAACTTGGCAGCATCACGAACATTACTATCTTGCAGCGAATGCCAATCCAGATCCAAATAGGTCGCAGCCATGTATTCTACCGTGGAAAATCCTTGGTTAAATTGGCTTGCTGCTTGAATTTTTTCAATCAATGACTGTGGTATTACTTCACCTGTTTGATAATGTTTAGCAAATATTGCTAGCACTTCAGGCTGAGTCATCCAGTTTTCCATTACTTGCGATGGAAACTCAACATAATCGCGGGGCACAGCGGTTCCAGATTGTGAGCGGTATGCCACATTTGATAGCATGCCATGTAAAGCATGGCCAAACTCATGGAAGAGAGTACTGGCTTCATCGAAAGTTAATAACGCAGGTTCGTTGCCGGCAGGACGAGGAAAGTTAAGTACATTAACAATGATTGGTTTTGATTCAACACCATTCATATTATATTGTTTACGGTACGAGTTCATCCATGCCCCACCGCGTTTACTTTGACGGACAAAATAGTCCCCCATAAATACCGCCATCAAACTACCGTCTTTATCGTAAACTTCCCACGTACGTACGTCAGGGTGGTACTTAGGCAAATCGGTACGTTCTTTTACAGTGATACCATATAAACGATTAGCAGTGTAAAACACACCTTTTAATGTACTTTCAAGTGAAAAGTATGGTTTAGTTTGTTGTTCATTAAAACTGTATTTTGCCACTCGAATTTTATCTGAATAGTACCACCAGTCCCATGCTTCTATGGTAAAGCCTGCACCTTGAGCATCGACAAGTGCTTGCATGTCTGCTACTTCATTTTTAGCTTGATTTAACGCTGCTGGCCACACTTTATCTAATAAACCATAGACGTTTTCTGGGGTCTTAGCTGTCCGTTCTTCTAGCACGAAATGGGCATGAGATTGGTAACCCATAAGTTGAGCTCGTTGCGCTCGTAATGAGGCAATTTGAGCGAGCACTTTTTTGTTGTCGAATTCATTATCATTATTGGCTTTAGAAACATACGCTTTGTAAAGTGTTTCACGCAGCTGTCTATTGTCTGCATAGGTCAGAAAAGGTGTTATTGACGGACGATGTGGAGTGAAAATCCATTTGCCAGGATGACCAAGTCTAGTGGCTTTGCGTGCTGCTGTGTCAATCACATCTTGTGGTAGACCAGATAAATCATCTTGGTTATCGATGATAAGTTTAAAGTCATTGGTTTCGGCTAAAACATTATCGCCGAACGTTAAACTTAGCTTACCAATTTGTTCATTTAAACTACGTAGTTTCAGTTTATCATCTGCAGATAAATTGGCGCCACCGCGGGTAAATGATTTGTATGTATCCTCGAGTAACTTAGCTTGTGCAGTATTAAGCGGTAAGTTATCACGTTGTTCATAAACGGCTTTTACTCGTTTAAACAGCTTATCATTAAGGTAAATATCATCTTGTGATGATGAAAGCTTGGGTGAAATCTGCTTGGATATTGCCTGTAATGCGTCGTTGGTATCCGCACCCGTTAAATTAAAGAAGACGTTGGCCACTCGAGTTAATAAGTCCCCTGAAAACTCCATCGCTTCAATCGTATTGGCAAACGTTGGTGTTTGTGGATTGTTGGCAATAGCACTAATTTGTTGTTGTAGTTCGGCTATGCCTGCTTCAAATGCGGGAAGATAATCGTCTGTCGTGATGTTTACAAAATCTGGTATTTCTAAAAATGTGCCATAAGGTTTAAAAAATGGATTGTCGGCATGTTGCTGTTTTATTTGTGCGGCAGATAAATCCATCGTAGTGGTTTGTTCTGTTGTTTGAGAAGAACAGGCGCTTAAAGCAAATACAACGGCAATGCTAGCGAAAAGTGGTTTAAGGGATAAGCCCTTCATGTTGTTTCCTCTTCGTTTGAACCCTTTTAGCGTAATAACCGCTTTTTAATACTAATGCCAGTTATTATCAGGTCACATAATGAATGGTATTAGTAAAACAGGATTGATTTAATTATTTTCGCAACAATTTTACCTATTTTTTAATACCCTTTTTAGATTAGTTTGTAACAAAAAAACCGAGTAGCTATTAGGCTACTCGGTTTATACATAAAACATTTCTTGGTGTTGTTAAGATTAGATAATATTAAGGCTTTAAAATGATCTTTACCGAAGCATCTACATCGGCTTCATCAATGTAGCCAATGGCACTAGGGTTACTGGCTACGGCTGACTTCATTGCCGCAGCATTAGGCACTGTCGCTGGTGGATTACCTTTACCCGTAAAGACCTGCTTAGACCAAAAGGCCTTAAGTTGCGCATCTGACTTACGAGTGACAGCTTGATGAAACTCGCTGCGTATCGCATTACCTTCTGCAAACTCATACACAACAGCTGATGAGTCACCTTTACCTAAAAAGGCTTTTTTTGCATCGCTGGCAGAAATGTTGCTGGCCGTTGGGTTACCTATTAATACGACCGCGGCATTTGCATATGCTACGGTTGATAAACTTAGGGTTAAAACAGTTAATAACGTTTTCATTGTGACACTCCTTAAAATACTGCGTCGAATTTAACGGTGTACATCAAGGTGTCTTCATAAGTAAATTTACCCGTAGACGTGTCGAAGCCGTTATGAAGTAACCCACCCGAGGTGTCGCCAAAATCGTCAGCGTATGTCAAATCGAATTTAATTGCGACATTGTCGATGGCATCCCAACGTAAACCTAAGCTGTAAGACATGCGCTCCGCGTTAAAGGCAAGTGTTTGTATTGGATTAGCTGCACGTTCTTCATTATCTTTGCTTTTATGATAGCTAACGGTCGCATAAGGGGTTAAAGCCTTAATGCGGTAACCTAAGGTTAAGTAACCAGAATCGCTATCTTTAAAAGCGCCATCGACTTCAGTTCGCGTAAATTCTGTGATAGCAATAAACTCACCGTTATCATAGCTGGCACCCAGACCAATGAACGCAGCCGTTTCGTCATTGAGTTCGATTAGAGTGTAACCAGTGTCTGTGGTGATAGCGCCATCGAGTTGGGCTAAGACATAAGCTGCACGTAAGGTCAAAACCTCATCAGTCCAAGTTACGTTAGCGCCTATTAAGTCGCTGGCAGTGAGAGTATCATCTTCATTCTCACCACCATAAGCTTGTACTGTTACCGTAGAGTCATCTAAGTCAAAATCATATGAAATATCGGCACCCGTGTATGATGATGGTGCCTCACTATAAACTTCAATGTTAGGGCGGGCAGTGATATGTGCGTATCCGACATCTAAATAATCAGAGTACATAAAGAATGGTAAACGAAGTTTACCGCCACGGATTTGTATACCATTTTCGAAACGGTGAGATAAATAGGCCCATTCAGCTTCGACTTCCCAGTCGTTACTTCCGCGCATCATAAGCTGTAAAACGGCCTGAGTACGATCAGATATGTTAAAGGTACTCTGAAACCCGAACTTACTGTCTTGATCAAAATTAGCACTAGAGCTGGCATTGTTTAAACCAGCATCGTTGTTTGAGCTGATATAAGCGCCACTGATAAATCCATTAAACTTAACTTTGTCTGTTAGGCTGGCATTTTGTTGTGCTTGTAACGCTTGTACTTGCTGCTCTAATTTGGCAATTTTTTCATCTGCTGCATCATTAGCTATTGCAATGCTAGGTAGCATTGCAAGAGAAATTGCAATTGGCAGCGCTTTTAAATTAAATGTCATCATCTCACTCCTCGATATAACTCATCATTTGCCCAATAGGCTTACTTTATAATGGTATGTACTGATACAATTAACTCAAACCTTAAACTGGTTTGTAATTGATTGCAGTCTTTCACTAACGTTTTGAATATCAACACTGATCCCGCCCATGTCAGCTGTTGTAGCTCTGACTTTTTGTGCACCATTCTCCATTTCAGCCACATATTGTTGAATTAATATCGAAGTATTGTGTTGTTCTTCCGTTGCTGCCGCAATTTGTTCATTTACTTCTGAGATTGCACTTACTTTACTGGTAATATTTGTTAAGGCATTACCTGCAACAGATGTAGAGTTGACTCCTTTTTCTGCAGTTTCAATACTGCTTTGCATTGCATCAACAGCCTGTTTAGAGGTGCCACGCAATTCTTGAAGCACTTGTTGAATTTCGCCTGTTGATGTTTGGGTGCGCGATGCTAATGTTCTTACTTCATCCGCTACAACAGCAAAACCTCGGCCATGTTCGCCCGCTCTGGCCGCTTCAATTGCAGCATTAAGTGCTAGCAAATTTGTTTGATCTGCAATACCGCGTATGGTGTCTAAAATGTCGTTAACGTTATGGGTAAATGCATCTAATTGATTCACTATCACAGCGGTAGAACGTACTTCTTCTGCTAATGCCTTAATTGTGGTAACCGCTTCATTCACAATCACAAAGCCTTGTTTCGCTTCGGTATTGGCATTTTCGGCTTCTAAGGCTCCACTGGATGAAAACTCGGCAATATGAGTGACACTGACAAACATTTCTCTCATGGCATGAGATATTTGCATTATCGCCGCATTTTGCTGTTCAACATTAAGCTCACTTTGTTGACTGCCGCTGAGTAATGAGTGGGCAACTTGATTAAGATGTTCTGTTGTATTTTTGGTATCGGCAATCGATGACTGAAGTTTTGACACAAATTGATTAAACCAATAAACCAATTGAGCCATTTCATCTTTACCTTGGTATTGAATACGTGAGCGTAAATCACCTTCACCTTGTGAAATGTTTCGTAAAGACTCAGTTACGCTATCAATGGTGCTAATAATGGAACGATTAACTAGGAAACCAACCAATATCATCACCAAGGTAGCAACAGCACCAATCATCATGACATTATTTTCGGTTTGGTTAGAATTCGCTATTGTAGTTTGAATACTATGTTCAAATTCTATTGAAAAGGCTTTTTTCTTTTCTGCAAAATCTTTTACTAATTTCTGATAACGCTTGGCATTGTCAGCCGCTTGAAGTTTTATTTTATTATAATCGACGTCAATTTTAATAAATTCAGCGGCCAAACTTCTTGCGTTACTGTAATACAGTCCAACATCTTTAATGAATTGCTGGGAAGAGTTCACTTCAGCTGGTAATAAACGGGCTAATTTATTTAAGTTATCTGATATTTGTGCAACCATTTTATTTGCACTATCTAAACCATCTTCTTCACCGGTAGTAATGGCCGATTGAATTGTTTGATCTAATTGAAGCAATAACCCTTGATTAAGTGTGGCTATATTGAGTGCTGGATAAAGTTGATTTTGAAGTTTGTTTAATCGTTGTGCATTATCTTTACCTGTTTGATTATTGATCATCATTGACATCACAAACGAGATAATGGCAACAAATGTTAATAAGGTAATTCTATGTTTGATTTTAAAATTAGTTAGCTGCATACAACCTTTTTATTATCAATTTAGTAACATTGATAATAATAGCATGTTTAACATAAGAATAATGTTTATTGCCATGACATAGGTTTATAGTTGAGTTTTTATTTTAACTATTGATTTTGTTGATTTTTAATTAAAAGTCTGTGCCGGTGGATAATCTGACAATTTTCAATAGTTGTTTTTTTTGAGGCGATCGTACGTTAAAATCATGTAGTTTTACCGTTGATAGTCATGCTGTAAAGGATTGATTTAATGTTTAAATTTTAAGTTTAATAATGCTTTTAACGTGTGGGTTTACATGACTTAAGTTATTAATGAAAGTCATGTAGGAATTATTTTTAATAATTTAATTTTTTTGATTTAGATCACAAACTTATTTTTATATCTGAGGTTGCAAATCAATTGCATTTAGATTTGAGTATATGAATCGTAGCGGCTTTGTTATTCTTCGCCGCTACTATTCATAATTAATGATTAATTGTACTAATAACCTATAGCAGCAGATCCAGCTCGCCTTGGATCTGAAGCACCATAAAGACCTTGTTCTGTCATCATTATCGATTGGGTGCTCCCAATCGAATTTTGTATTTTAATTTTATGTCCTTTTGCTTCAAGTATAGAAATAGTATCGCGATTTAATGTGTGCTCTACCCAAATAAAATCAGGTAACCATTGATGATGCATACGTGCAGCCGCAGTCGCTTCTGCAATATTAAGATGATGATCAATTACATTCATAATCATTTGCAACGTAATATTAATAATTCTAGAACCACCTGGGCTACCAGTAACAATATATGGCTTGCCATCTTTCATTACCATAGTTGGACTCATTGAGCTAAGAGGACGCTTATTTCCTTCAACAGCATTAGCATCACCACCAATTAAGCCATAGCCATTAGGCGTGCCGGGTTTAGCCGAAAAGTCATCCATTTCATTGTTTAATAAAATACCCGTGCCTTTAGCGACTAAGCCAGAACCATAACTAAAATTAAGAGTATAAGTATTTGCTACGGCATTGCCCCATTTATCGATAACGGAAAAGTGGGTGGTTTGATCGCTTTCATATGGCGCGAGGTTTCCCGGTTTTATTTCATTACTGGGTGTGGTTTTATTGATGGCGATTTTGCTGGCAATATCTTTAGCATATTTTTTGCTAGTCAATTGTTTAACTGGCACGGTAACAAAATCTGGGTCACCTAAATACTCACTTCGATCTGCATAAGCATATTTCATTGTTTCAGCCATAAGATGCAAAGTGTTTGCGGTATTATGGCCTAATTTATCAATGGGGAATTGCTCAAGTACATTGAGCATTTCAATAATATGAATACCACCAGAAGATGGCGGTGGCATAGATACCACTTCATAGCCTCGATAATTACCGCGAACGGGTTCACGCTCAACAACTTGATAGTTAGCCAAATCTTGTAAGCTCATAATACCGCCTGCATCTTGCACTGCGGCGACAATTCTTTCAGCCGTTTCGCCTTGATAAAACCCTTTACTGCCTTTTTGTGCAATTAACGATAATGAATGGGCTAATTCTGGTTGTTTAAGTATTTCATCGACTTTATAGTCACTGCCATCAGCATGATAAAAAATCTTGGCAGAACTCGGCCATTGAGTGATCCGTGGCTTGAGGCCACTCAGCGAGTTTGCTAAATCAGACGTTACCACAATACCGTTTTGGGCTAATTGAATCGCAGGGGCAATGACTTGTTTTAGATCCATGGTGCCATATTTTTTTAACGCTAGCTCCATGCCCATTACTGTGCCCGGAACGCCTACGGCCAGACCGTGCTCTCGGCTGAGTTTGTCTACAGCATTGCCTTGTTCATCGAGAAAAATATCTTTGTGAGCTTTAGTTGGGGCAGTTTCACGGTAATCGATAGCTATTGTTTTATTTTGTTCAGATAAATGGACTAGCATGAAGCCACCGCCACCAATGTTACCTGCTCTAGGCAAGGTAACAGCAAGCGCATAACCCACTGCTACCGCGGCATCAATGGCATTGCCACCTTGCTTTAGAATATCAACGCCGATTTGGCTGGCTAAGGCTTCTTGGCTTGAGACCATGCCATGTTTGGCATAAATTGGTTGAGCTGTCGCTGTTTCACTGAAAATAGAGATATCATTGGCATAAGAAGGTGCGATATTCAACGCGGGATAACACAGTGACACTGAGAATACTGCGCTAAGTAATAGAGGTTTCAGTTTAGGGAGTCGTTTCACGATCAATCCTTGGTGTTAATTTATTTGATTATGTTGTAGAACATGCCACATGATAGCGTCAATTGGTATGAGATTTTAAATGATGCAATTAACATTTACGGGTGGGTATAGGTGGAAAAAACGAAGGCAATAGTTTATCAATTCAGATTTGCTAATACTATTAGTGAGATAAAAAAATCTGACTGGAATCTGCACTTTGATGTAGATCATCCATTTACTCGCCATGAATATTTATCCGCTTTAGAATCAAGTCAATGTGTCAGTTTAAAAACTGGCTGGCAGCCCAAACATTTGATCGTGAGCCTGGCCGATACCATCGTTGCTTTAATGCCTATGTATGTCAAAAGTCATTCGTGGGGGGAGTATGTGTTTGACTGGGCATGGGCTGAAGCTTACGAACGCCATCAGATTAGCTATTATCCTAAGCTTGTCAGTAGCATTCCTTTTACGCCAGTAACGGGGCAGCGCATCGGTTTTTCGGCGTTACTTAGCCAAAGCGACAAACAATTGCTTGTGACCCAAATGACAGTGTTTATCACTCAAAGCCTTATTGAGCATGAATGGTCATCTTGGCATGGTCTATTTAGCCATCAAGCAGAGCATGAACTTTGGGAGAGTACTTTGGCTGTCCAACGTCTTGGGTGTCAATTTCATTGGAAAAATAATGGTTATAGCAATTTTAATGATTTCTTAGCCAGCCTCACTTCTAGAAAACGGAAAAATATCTCTAAAGAGCGTGCGTTAATTCAACAAGCTCAATTACACTTTACATTTATAGAAGGCAATAAAGCCAGTATTGAACAATGGCAAGGTTTTGTCCGTTGTTATCAGAAGACATATTTAAAGCGTTCTGGGCATCAAGGGTATTTATCGGCTGATTTTTTTAAGTTGATAGCTGCCAATATGGGGGAATCAATTCGATTGTTAATTGTTAAAAATAACAATAGTGAACTTGTTGCCTCAGCACTGTATTTTGTGTCAGACAGTCATTTATATGGTCGTTATTGGGGGGCGTTATCAGAGTATGATGGCTTGCACTTTGAGGCGTGTTATTACCAAGGGATTGATTATGCTATTGCCAATCAGCTAAATGTATTTGATGCTGGTGCTCAAGGGGAGCATAAAGTCGCTAGGGGGTTTTATCCTGTACAAACTCATTCTAGCCATATTATGAGCCATCAAGGTTTTAGTGATGCAATAGAGGATTTCTGTAAACAAGAACTGTCTCATATTCAGCAATATATGCAGCAAATGACTTTACAGTTACCTTATAAAGCGAAGTCATTGTTGTTTAAGGCTTAGCCTAGTGCTAACCAAATACCAACTAGAATCATTAAGCTTCCGGCAATACGATTCATCCAGCGGATATTATCGCCACGGCTTAAAAATAACCGTAAGCTTTTACCGCCGCTGGCATAAGCCAGCATAGACACACTTTCGGTAACCATTATTATACCAAGCAAAACAGCGAGTTGTGGTCCGACGGCATTATCGACATTTATAAATGGTGGTAATAGCGAAATCATAAAAGCCCACCCTTTAGGGTTGGCAATCGCGGTAATAAATCCTTGGCTGATTAAACTCATGCGACTGGTTTTTACTTCAAGGCCAGTAATGATGGCCATTTTACCTTTAGCGCGCCACATATTTATGCCAATGTAACCCAGGTATGCGCCACCCACCCATTTAAGAATATCGAACACTTGTGGGTAGTTCAGCATGATGCTGGCAACCCCAAGTACTGCCGCAATGGCGACTAAAGACACGCCCACTAATTCACCTAACATCATCCATAAGGTTTTACGTACGCCAATGCTCATGCCTAGGGTCATGGCTAATGTCATGCACATACCAGGGGTGATAGACACAAAAAAGAACGTTGGAATAAACACGGCAAGTACGGCGTAATCTGGCATTGGAAAGGTCTTTGATTAGAATGTAGAAGGCAGAGTGTAAAGGCCTAAAATGATAAAAACCAGCAATTTGCTGGTTTTTATGTATCACTTCGTGTCTATAAAATTACAGCACGCCGCGTTTCATTTGATCGCGTTCAATCGATTCAAATAACGCAGTAAAGTTACCTTCGCCAAAGCCAAGGTTGTTTTTACGTTGAATGATTTCAATGAAGATTGGACCAAAAAGGTTTTTGGTGAAAATTTGCAATAAATAACCTTCTTCATCGCCATCAACCAAAATCTGGTGATGCTTAATACGATCGTGATCTTCGGTCACCTGTGGTAATTTCTCGAAAATGGTGTCGTAATATTCAGGAATAATATCCAGTGTTTTGATTGAGGTGCCTTCCATTGCATCGAGTGAGGCCACAATATCACGACTTCTAAATGCAAGATGCTGTACACCTGGGCCATTGTATTCACCTAAGTATTCATCAATCTGATTTTTATCATTGCCTTTACCTTCGTTTATCGGGATACAGAAACTGCCATCCGGTGAACGTAGAGCATAAGATACCAATGCGGTTTGTGCGCCGCTGATATCGAAATAACGCACTTCAGTAAAACCAAAGATGTCTTTGTAAAAGTTAGCCCATTTTTCCATAGTGCCTTTGTAGACATTATTGGTTAAATGGTCGACTTCCATAAAGCCTTTTTCAGGCGTTACGATAGGCTGTTCTAAATCGACAAAGTCAGTTTGATAGATATTGTTTTGTTCCCCAAAAATGTCAATAAAATAAATCAAGCTATCGCCGATACCGTAAATAGCTGGGTAGGGCATGTCTTTATTAGCATCATCGGCTGGTTTTGCACCACGGGCTACCGCTTCTTTAAAAGCAAACTGTGCATCCTCAACGCGCCAACCCATTGAGCAAATAGCAGGCCCGTGAGATTTGGCAAATTCTGCAGAAAAGCCTGCACGACCTTTATTTAATAGAAAGTTAATGTCATTTTGTTTGTAGTAAACAATGTCATTATTTTTGGCTTTTTTTAACATCGAAAAACCAAAATCGATAAATACCTGATGCATATATTCAGTATCTGGGCTAGCAAATTCGGTGAATTCAATGCCTAACAGGCCCAGTGGATTTAGTTCGCTTGCCATGTTGTTTTCCTTTATTTTTATGTCAACACGCCATCACTCTTAGGTGACTTGGGTTAGTTATAAATGTGGTCTTAGTTTTCTAACCAAGAGCGGTTGTAATCATCACTCATGCAATTTTTTACATGAGTGGTTAAATTCAGTGGGGCGAAGGTATCAACCATCACCGCATATTCGTATGTTTCGGTTTTGCCGATAGAGGCTTCTGTACGACCTGGTTGTGGACCATGTGGTACACCTTTTTGATGCAGTGTCATGTAGCCCGCTTCAATGCCTGTGCGGCTCATAAAGTCACCATCGACGTAATACAGCACTTCATCGCTGTCGATGTTGTTGTGGTAATAAGGTGCGGGTATCGACTTAGGATGAAAATCGTATGGGCGTGGCACAAAGTTACAAATGACAAAATTGTGTGCCGTAAACACTATATGCTCAGAAGGTGGTAAATGAATTTTGCCTACTTTAGGCGCATATTCACTAATGTTAAATGCCCAAGGATAAACGCAGCCATCCCAACCTACTAAGTCAAATGGATGCCATTGCAGAGTCATTTTCTGGTAGCGCTCACCAAATTTACACATTAACGGAAACTCGCCTTTTTCAACCACGGCATCGCTTAAGGTTGGTGTACGAATGTCTCGTTCACAGTAAGGCGCAGACTCAAGCATTTGGCCGTATTCGTTTCTGAAATGCTTTGGCACTTCGACCATTGAAGATGATTCGATAACAAATAAGCGTACATTTTGATAATCGTTAAATTTAAGTTGGTACGTGGTCCCACGTGGAATAATTAAGTAATCCCATTTTTTGGTATCAATGACGCCATACTCACTCAATAATTGGCCTTCACCTTCGTGAATAAACACCACTTCGTCAGCATAGGCATTACGATAAAAGTCATTGGTATCTTCTGTCACTTTCGCTGTGTACATCGCGACATCATTATTGAAAAATATTTTATTTCGGGCGCTAAAAAAGTTGCCTTGGCAGTCAGCTTGGCGCGAGTCTAATTTGTAATTTTGAATTAATGAGTCTTGCCATTGTTCACCATGAGATAACGAATAAGGTTGAACGTCTATCGCTTTGGTTGGCATATTGTGATGATATTTATTGGAATAAATATTCGAGAAGCCATGAGTTGAAAATAATTCTTCACGGTACAACTCGCCATTATCTCTTTCGAAGGCAATGTGGCGTTTGGTCGGGATCTGACCTTGCTTAACATAGAATGGCATGTGATTGTCCTATGGTGAATCGACTGCGAATGTCGTGGCGTTTATGTTATTTGTTGTTATGGCCTAATCGCATTGGGTAACCCGATATGTGATCTAACTAACAATTTAGTGGTAAAGATCAACAAAAAAAAGAATAATAAATAACTCAACTCAATCAATTTTTTAGATTGTTATGTTAGCTTTACATTTGTGTATGGATAACGGGACAGTGGAAATCTTATGCGTATAGATATCGATGCCTTTAATGTACTGCAAGTACTTGTTGAGGAAGGAAGTTTTTCAAAAGCTTCAATGCGGTTACACAAGGCACAATCGGCGGTAAGCTATCAGGTTAAAAAACTGGAGCAACATCTCGGTGTGACATTATTTAATCGAGATCATTATCGTGCTGAGTTAACACCCGAAGGTAAGGTGATTTTGGCTGAAGGTCAGCGTTTATTACAGCATTTAGCCAATATTGAACATCTTGCAAGCCGCTTTAGTCAGGGGTGGGAGCCTAAGCTTGAGTTAGTGATAGACGGTGCTTTGCCGATGGAGCCGATCATGACCGCCCTTAAGCGCATGTCTGAACATAATATTCCTACTAAAATTCAACTCAATATGGAGTTTCTTGGCGGAGTGCAGCATCGCTTTGAACGCGACCAAGCTGATTTGATGCTCGTGAAGGATTATCGTACAGGTCCTTCGTATCACCCTATGTCATTACCCACTATCACTAGCGTGTTAGTGGCATCATCAAAACATCCTTTAAGTCAGTTAAAGGCCATTAGTTTGCCGGAGTTACAGCAACATGTTGAGTTAACCATTGAAGACTCATCTCCAGGTAAACGTGACCGAGATGAAATGCAATTCGGTGGAGACAAAGTATTCTATCTTTCAGGTTTTATTATGAAGAAAAATGCGTTGTTAAAAGGATTAGGTTTTGGTTGGATGCCGGAATTTTTAATTGCTGAAGAATTACATCAAGGGCAACTGATTGAAGTCGATTTTATTGGCGGTAACCGGTTTAGTTTTACACCGCAATTAGTGTCCACACTTGAACGTCCGCTTGGGCGAGCAGGGCAACTATTTACCGAACTTATTCTGCAAGAGTTTACTACGTATCAACAGCATCAATCAGGATTAAGTGGAGCAGGACTTGGTTAACAAGTCTAATCTTATCAATTCCTACGAAATATTTTGCAGCAAAGTAGACATGGGCAAATCGTCAACATCTTGTTAACCTAAATCCATACAATTATCCAATTGCGATTCAATTTTACTCTTACCCCATTTTTAAGGAGCGATAAATGACTAGAAAATGCCACGAAGTAGACTATGAAATCATAGGCTCAAGCATGCAGTTAGTGGAAATTGAGCTAGATCCGCATGAGGCTGTTATTGCTGAAGCGGGCGCCATGACATACCTCGAAGAAGACATTATGTTTGAGGCTAAAATGGGTGATGGTTCAGAACCAGAGTCAGGTTTTTTTGGTAAGTTACTTGGTGCGGGTAAACGCGCCATTTCAGGTGAGGGTATTTTTATGACTCACTTTACTAATGAAGGACAACAGAAACGCAAAGTGGCATTTGCCGCACCGTTTCCTGGCACTATTTTGGCGATTGACTTATCCGAGCATCAAGGCGAACTTATCTGCCAAAAAGACAGCTTTTTAGCGGCCGCATTAGGTACTCAAGTGAGTATGAAATTTAATAAACGTTTAGGCACCGGTTTTTTTGGTGGTGAAGGGTTTATTTTACAAAGCTTAAAAGGTGACGGTATGGCGTTTGTGCATGCAGGTGGGACACTGATAAAAAAAGAATTACATGGTGAGACATTGCGGGTGGATACGGGTTGTTTAGTTGGATTTACGCCTGGTATCGATTACGACATTCAACGTGCAGGTTCATTAAAGTCAATGGTGTTTGGCGGTGAAGGTTTGTTTCTTGCGACCTTACAAGGCCATGGCACAGTGTGGTTACAAAGCTTACCGTTTTCTCGAATGGCTGACAGAATTATTGCTCATGCACCTTCTAGTGGTGGTAAAGACCAAGGTGAAGGTTCTGTCCTTGGCGGCATAGGCCGAATGATTAACTAACTTTATTTTGCCATAGCGAAGGCATTAATAATTAGTTTTTAATAAAGAAGCCGACAACATAAAGTTATCGGCTTTTTTATAAGATTTACATGTCTAAGATTAACACTATTATTAATAGGTCGGCTTGGCAATAACGGTTTGACCAATCGGGGTTAAACTTAATAGGGCCAATTTAATATGCTGCATCGCAAAAGGAATACCTATAATGGTGACAAAACAGGCTAAGGCATGTGCTAAGTGACCAATGGCAAGCCAAATACCAAAGCATAAAAACCACACTACGTTCCCCAGAGTCCCCAACGTGCCAGTACCAATGTCTTCTTCACCAGAAACGTGTTTACGATTAACTGTTTCTTGCCCAAATGGCCAGAATGCCAATTCGCCAATAACAAAACATGCTCGCCCGAATGGTATGCCTATGATACTGATAAAGCATAATGCTCCCACAAACCACCAAGCGAGGCCCATAATAAATCCACCCATTAAAAACCAAGCAATATTAAAGATTAAGCGTAAAAGTGACATTTTCATTCCTATCAAGAGTCAATAATGATTAATATATAGCGATATTCATGCCATGTTTTTAAGCTGTTGATTTTATGAGTTAAAGTGTCATTTTACACACTTAGTTCGATCTGTTGGTCATCATTAATACAAATGAATCGATGAGATTTGTCATTTTTTAGTTAAAATGCTCATATTACAGTTGATTGAGACAATTCATGTTTTCGATAAGCCCAGTACAGCCAATGAACTTTGGCAGACAGATTATCTATGTCAAACGGGATGATTTATTACATCCTGATTTTAGTGGTAATAAAGCACGTAAGTTTTATCATTTTTTACATCATGATTACTCGCATGTTACTCAATTAGTGGCTTCGGGGTCGGCGCAGGCTAATTCATTATATTCAATGTCAGTGCTTGCTAAGCAGCAAGGCTGGACGTTTAATTATTATGTCAGTCATATCAATGATTTTTTATTGCAAAACCCACAAGGTAATTATGCTGCCGCAGTACAAAATGGCGCTAATATTATTGATATTGGCAATTTGGCTTATGCAGAAAATCTTGCTGGTATGCATTTAAATGATGCGATGCAATATATTGTGTCATCAGATCCCATCTACGCTGATAAAAAGCATTTATTGTATATTCCAGAAGGTGGACGTTGTCAGTATGCTGAAACTGGGATCGCACAACTGGCTGCTGAAATAATTCAATGGGCACAAGAACAACAGAAAAAAAAACTAATGGTTTTTTTACCCTCAGGTACGGGGACTACTGCTGCTTATTTAAATAAGCAATTAATCCAACAGTTAGCTCAATTAGCAATAATGGATGCATTTACCATTGAGGTCATAACTTGCAGCACCGTAGGGGGAGATGAATATTTACGTCAACAATTCTCAGAGTTAGTTGATGAAATGTATTACCCAACCATTATTAATGATGGTCATAAATATCATTTTGGAAAGTTATCGCGACGTTGTTTTGATATGTGGCAAACAGTATGTCAGTCAGGGATTGAATTTGAATTACTGTATGATCCGGTTGGATTTTTAGTGCTTAAGCATTATTTATCTAATCATCCTACATTTGCTAAAGATATTTTATATATACATCAAGGTGGTTTATTAGGAAATCAAACAATGTTATCGAGATACCAACGTAAGTTTACACACACAATTTGATCCTGTGGGGTAGGTTTATTTAACTGGTTGATGTTTGGTGCAATGATGTTGAATGTAAAAAATGAAAAATCACTCGAAAATATTGGTTGTCATTCATTTTGCTCTGCTTTAATAAACATTCGGTAAGTGAGAGGAGAATACCGAGAAATGAGTTTATTAAATAACAGAGCAAATGATTAACGCAAAGCGTTAAGAATATTACTTATTGGCAGAAATTAACCATTTCATGAAGTTTAATGCTTCAATACGCTTTGAAAATGTTTTTTTGTTTTTACCTAGGCTATCGGTAAAAGCAATTGAGTTTTTGTTTGACGAAATTGAATTAACTGGGAAGTTAACTGAAATTTCGTGTCCATTCATGTTGTATGACATTGGTCACACTCCTTCTTGTATATTCACCCTTAGGTGAGAAAATTGTTCAATAAAATATCCTTGGCATTTTTAGTGTTGCAAAAGATGAATGTGTCGAGATTTAACTTAACCTATCTTTAACTCACTAATCAAGTACTGTTATGTAAATAGTTGATTAAGGTCTATTTTATGTTAACAATATTGATGTTGTGACATATTTTAAGAGTCTTAATATCTATTTTAGTACTTCATTTTATAAGTTAACCATAGTTTTATGACAACAAGATTACGTGGATAGACATAAACATATCAACAGCAATCAATTGAAAATCAAAAACGATGTACAGAAGCTTGTTTTGGGTTTATTTACGAAGTGAAGTTGAGCAGACTTACAGGTAGGTAACCAAAATTAACAAGAAAACTAAATCTTGTTGGATAATATACTGAGTGTTTGCATATAGCAATAGTCTTTTTCATATTTCAATCAAATTATTGGTATCTTTGCTCAGAATACGATTTTTTGGTTAAAAATCGACCAGCGAAATGATTGTGCAACGGTTATGATGTTTAACATTTAAAGGGTGATGAGTGTTGGGCTCATCATCCTTTATTGACCTCACCGCTATAAAGTAAGCAATGATGGTTTAACGTGTAATACCAATCCGCATTGATTAATAAAGTAATTCACCTATGGGATTGAGTAACTTACTGAGCCCTTTAGTGAAGTATAATGGTGCATCGACGATGGTATAGCACAAACATCCTTCAACGGTTTTAGGTGAGTGTTGGTGCTCTTTATCAAGTAACAAAAAATCACCTGGCTTATAAGTGTTGTAACAGTCGCTAAATTCACCCGCAAGCAGTAATGTGACTTCAGCACCTTTATGAGTATGTTCTGGAATTTCACCATTTGCTGCAATATGTAATAAACTGGCTCTGGCTTGTTGCTCTCCAGTATTGAGTCTTAAACGACTGACTTTACCTATGCCTTTCCATGATGTATTAACTTGTTTTCTAAACGCTTTTGGCAACAAGTAATGCTGACCTTTGACATTGACACTGATATCTTCAATGTTGTTTAGGGGAGTGGCTTGCTCGGTTTCTAGGCTGTCTAAGGTTGAGCTTAAAAATTGGTTAAGCAGTGCGTCTAGTTGACTCGTATCTGTGTTGACTATATTTGTTGTTGAATGGCTATTAAATTGCTGCTCGGATAATGCAATTGTCATTTGTTGTAATTGTTGCTGGCAATGCGAACAAAATTCGGCATGTGCAGATATCGCAATTGACATAGATAATGGCAGTTCACCTTTAGCATGGAGAGACAGCAAATGCTGATCTGGGTGGTAATTAATCATAGTGTTTCTCCATAAAGCTTTTTAATTTTTCCAAACCGAGTCTAAGTCTTGATTTAACCGTACCAATTGGAATGTTGAGTTTGTCTGCTAATTCTTGTTGAGTCAGTTCTTGCATGTAAATCCCTTGTACCACCTGACGTTGTAGAGGAGGAAGGTCTTCTACATGTTGTAATAATGTCGACGAAAGTAAAAAATCGTCATCATTACTTTCTGCTTCATCAGACTCAAACAAAGGCCAAATATCATCACCAAATGAATCTTCACGGTTATGCTGTACTTTGCGTAACATGTCGAAGCACTGATTACGCATGATCGTGAATACCCAAGTACTTACGGCTGCTTTGTCGGCATTATAAAGGTGGGCTTTTGTCCAAACGCGTGTCATTGTCTCTTGAACTAAATCCATCGCTAATCCTTGCTGGTTTAAGCGTTGAACGCCAAAAGAATTTATTTTGGGGCCAAAATGCGAAAAAAGTTTTGCAAAAGAGGATTTGCATCGTTGGTTAGCCACTTGCAACATCAAGGTGGCCAGTTCCTCTGCCATTGGATTGGGTTCGTCTGATTTCATAGCACCATTTCGTTTGTTAGGGTGGCGTTGTGCAAGCTCACCCTTATCATAACGGCTTTGTGTGCTTTGTAATTGAATATTTTCCATTATGTTACGCATCCAATAAAAAGTCATTGAGCATAAATACATTATCTTATATATGCTGTGGCCTGTTTGAGCTTCTATCATTTTGATAATGAAGCCTGATTGGTTAATGTATACGTGACATTTTTATTTCGGATCACTATTTAATAATGTCGGTGAGAAATGATTTGGCTAATTGATGATTGTGACTGTTAATACAGTGATATTTATCTTTTGCACTGAGTGGCACTATTTCAAGCCAGCGTTGACATACCCATGCGATATCATTGAAACTGTCTTTCGAATAATGAGCAAGGTGATGTGGATATTGTTGCAAAATTTGCTTCAAGGTATCGCTGAGTATTTTATCTGTTTTACGCTCTATAGCATCATGATGTGACTGGGCGGTTTTTGCTGCAATAATATCACTTGGCCAAGGGGCAATTAATCTGACATCAGCACGTTTTAAGCCATCCTTTTCAACGTTAATGTGGTTAATAGTGAATGTTTGTTGTCCTTGGACACTAATACCTAACAAGCCATCGTCGAGGGTTTCAAAGTCGATAATTTTGGTTAATGTGCCAATGGGCAAAATAGTTTGATTGTCATCTGCCAACATACATAAACCAAAGCCATCACCACTTTTGAGTGATTCTGACACTAAACGTTTATATCGGGGTTCAAAAATGCGCAGTTGGGTGTATCCCTGAGGTAAAAGACAAATTGATAGTGGAAAAAGTGGGATAATCATAACGGCCTCTAAATGACTTTATTAGATGAAACATCTGATGTGGTATACGTTTGGGCGGTGATTAACGATCACTATATTTTGTGTCCTGCTTAATCCAAATTAGCCTATTTATATCGTTGCTTAGAGGATTATAAAACGTTGCTGATTAACACTGTTAACTTATGGTCGCTTTATTAAAAGCTTTCCATATCGCTGGTTGGGTTGATTTTTTGGTTTAAATTATATTGAGATTTTGTCTTCAAGTAGCTGATTTTGCAGTCTTATTTATAAGGCGCTCTAAGCGATTATTATTAATCGGTTTATAAATTAACGTACAAATAGAACAATATAATAGTTGTTACAAGAGTTGCTTTGTGTCGTAATCTAAATCGATTTATTGATGGTGAAGTCGGATTGAACGTTTGAATAAAATGTGTGTTTATTGATTTTTTTGATCTCAGTTACTATTTTTGTCGTTTAAGTCGAGGTTCAACACTGCTAACTGGAATTTTTTTAGTATAATCATTATTAATCGTTATGCAGTTTTAATCTGTTGGTATTTTTAGGTGGAACTCGTTCATGAGAAAAGTGCTTGATACGGTCGATCAAAGAACTAAATTAGTTGGCGAAAATCGTTTAGAACTACTGTTGTTTCGCATTAACTCAACTCAATTATTTGCCATTAATGTATTTAAGGTCAAAGAAGTGGTTAGGTTACCAGCATTAAATAGCTTTCCTGGCAGTAATCATAATATTTATGGTGTGGCTAATATTCGTGGTGTATCCATTCCTGTGATCAATTTGCGAGAGGCAATAGGCTTTTCTCCTATGCCGGTGACTGAAGACAGTAATCTGATTATTACCGAATATAACCGTAGTGTTCAGGGTTTTTTAGTTGGCAAAGTCGAGAATATTATTAACATGACATGGAGTGATATCATGCCGCCACCTAAAACCGCTGGGGGGCACAATTATTTAACGGCGATAACGCGAATAGAAGATGAAGGACAATCAAAACTGGTGTCAATCATAGATGTTGAAAAAGTCTTAGCAGAAATTATTGATTACGATGTGAAGTTATCGGATGGTGTGCTTGATGAAACACTCATTTCCTATATGCCTGGTCGTAAAGTATTAATTGTTGATGATTCATCTACAGCTCGCAAACAAGTTAGAGACACATTGAGCCAACTTGGGCTTGAAATTATTGAGGCATCAGATGGGCTACAAGCGTTACGTTTATTACAATCTTGGGCTGATGAAGGCCGAAATGTAGCTGATGAATTATTAATGATGATTACTGATGCCGAGATGCCAGAAATGGATGGTTATAAGCTGACATATGAAGTACGCCACGACCCTCGAATGGCATCGTTATATGTGACGCTTAATACTTCTTTGAGTGGTAGTTTTAATCAAGCAATGGTGGAAAAAGTTGGCTGTGATAAGTTTATATCTAAATTCCAGCCCGATTTATTGGTAGGTGTTGTTCAAGATCGTTTGCGTATGATTATTGGCTAACAATAACGAGTGTGTGGCCGTTATTGTTTCATATCTTCTATTAACTCATCAAGAATACGACGTTGATGCCCTGGGGTGATCCCAATATTGAGCCGAGCTACTTTAACGGCATACGCAAATTTAGCTTTGCCCAGTAACGTTATTAACTGTTGTAAAAAAGCACGGTCTAAAGATAACGTTTGGCTGTAGTGACTAATGGCTTTTGTTAATGAGGTAAACATAATACCGTCAAATTCGAAACCAGTATTATATTGGTTGTTATCCCCAGTGGTTTCGCCTTCGAGTAAAATCCCATCAAGACTTAATGGCCACCCTTGCGCATTGATTCGTCCTTGGGCTATTTGATACATCATCCAGGCACTTTTTTTAAAACCACCAAAAATCATGCAATCAAATTCAGACTCTTCAAGTTCTTGTTCGGTCCAATTAATGCCAATGGCAAGGTCTTTACGATAGATATGCATCAAATTGTCTTTTACCGCATCTCGACAATCCCAAATGGAGGTCAGTAAGTTTTTTTTGGCTAATAAATGACATTCTTTACAAGCGGGAATAGCCAAAGATGGGTGAGGGGTATGAGTCATTCTATAGTAGTCAAAGATTTGGTTACTGGGCTCGTTGCAAAACCAACATATGTGGCGTTTTTTAAAGGGAATATCAATAAGAGTAGGCATAGGCACAATAATATCAAAAAGCTGCTCAATGGGTGAGCAGCTTAGGTTGTAGACAAATTTAGTAATAGTTATTCTGTTTCAAAATCAACTAATTCTTTGGCGAGTACGATAGGGTCAACCTCTTGGCATTCTTGATCTGCTTCCCAGTCAACACCAATTAATACGCCATCATCATTTAAATCACTTACCCAATATTCTAAAAAGTCGGTGAGTGTAATCGTCACCGCTTTGTAGTCAGCCCATTCGTCAGTGCAGTGGCTTGTTGCAGCAGCTTCACTTGACCAAAGTGGCATAACATCAGTTTCTTCAAATTCAGATGAGTCACATACAACCCAACCTTCACCCGTCTCATCTTGCAAGCCCCATAAAATTTGGTGTTGTTTTACGTTTTCGATAAAGCTTGAAAGTGCTGCTGTTTGTTCTGTCATGATAAATCGCTTAAATTAGTGAGAATTAGTTTCATTATACGGACTCAATGAATAAGGAAAAGGCTTAATTAATGACAATTTTGTTTAATAAGATTTTAGCAGGGCAATTTAACAGCATTTTTATTTTTAATGATGTATTTAGCATAAATAAACAGGGATTAATGTTACTAGCTCTTGTTTCCTGATGGGCGATGAGTCACGATATTCATCATTCATTTTGTCTTAATTAAGTGTTGTTTCATGACCAGAAAAAGCCGTGTTGCTGTATTTGTTGCTTCAATCATTTTATCTTGCACTATGTTGAGTGCCTGTGCTGCTTCGGCGGCTCCTGCAACAACAACCCCTACAACGACTCCAACATCAACACCTATAACCAAGGCTGCTGCTTTGGTCAAGATCACCGCCCCCATAGTACCGACAGAAAGTTTTGCCCAATGTGTGGTGAGATTACAACAAAAAGCCATGGATGCAGGGATTTCACAACACATTATTGATACCACGGTAGCAAACTTAAAATATGTCCCTCGGGTCATTGAACTCGATAATCAACAACCAGAATTTACCACCACGTTTGCTGATTACTTTGATAAACGTGTAACGATTTGGCGAGTTGAGCAAGGTCGAAAATTAATGGTTAAACATCGTCAATTGTTGAGTAAATTAACCAAAGAGTATGGTGTTCCTGGTCAGTATATTATTGCTTTTTGGGGACTTGAAACCAATTTTGGCAGTTACAAAGGCAGTATGTCGGTGCTTAATTCGTTGGCTACGTTGGCTTGTGATCCGCGTCGAAGTGATTATTTTACGAATGAACTCATACAAGCGCTTAAATTAAAACAGCAATATAATTTTGATGATAAAAAAATGGTTGGATCATGGGCTGGTGCCATGGGACATACTCAATTTATGCCAACTAACTATCGTAAATACGCTGTGGATGGTGATGGTGATGGTATCGCTGATTTATGGAATAGTGAGATTGATGCATTAACTTCAGCGGCAAATTTTTTACAACATTTGGGGTGGAAGGCTGAGGAAAGATGGGGACGCGAAGTATTGTTACCTGCTAATTATTCTTTTGATTATTTAGGTGGTAATCACCCCTTGCCACTAATTAAGTGGCGAGAGCTTGATATTAAGAAAGCCAATGGGCAACCACTTTCTACACCAGACATGCAAGCGGCATTATATTTACCCGCAGGACATACTGGGCCAGCTTTCTTAGGATATGACAACTTTAACGTGATCATGCGTTGGAATCGCTCAGAATTTTACGCCATTGCAGTAGGGCATTTAGCAGATCGAATAAATGGTGCATTACCCTTAACACGTGCAGTGCCTAAACAACCAAAGTTAAGTAGAGATGCTGTAAAAATATTGCAGCAAAAGCTTAATGCTGCTGGATTTGATGTAGGTGAGCCGGATGGTATTTTAGGCCGTAACTCCGTGTTAGGTTTACAAGCATTTCAACACAGTAAAGGGCTTGTTGCAGATGGTTTTCCTGATACAAAAACCTTTACCGCATTAGGTATTAAACAATAGAGAACATTTTTTGTGGATGGATTAGTGGGCTTTTGCTAAGCTTCGGCAAATTTTAGCGTTAAGGAACGATGATGAGCATTAAAGACGATATGGTTGTGCAGTTTAATTATACATTGCGCGATGAAAAAGGCGATGTGATTGAATCCAATGAAGGCCGTGAACCCATTGCTTATTTGCATGGACATGACAATATGATGCCTGGTATCGAAGATGCGATTAATGGTAAAGACATTGGTGAGAAGTTTACCATTACACCTCCTGCCGCAGACACTTACGGTGAGCGTCAAGATGATGCAGAACAGCGTGTTTCTGTAAAGCATTTAGTCGGCGCAAAAGTGTGGAAGCCTGGTATGGCTGCTGTTGTCAATACTGAGCAAGGTCAGCGTCAAGTGACTATTATAAAGGTGGGTAAGTTTATGGCAACGGTAGACGTAAATCATCCTCTTGCAGGCCGTGAATTAACTTTCGATATCGAAATTGTCGGTGCTCGTGATGCAACGGATGAAGAAATTGCCCATGGTCATGCTCATGGCGCGGGTGGTCATCACCACTAGCCGATATATCTTTTTATGAAAATCCCAAGTGATTCACTTGGGATTTTCATTTATGGCACCCGGTTATTAAAGTAGGTAAGATCATGGTCATCGATATTTCAATAGGCAAGATTATAGTGACAGTTCACGAAATTCAATGTCGGTTTCACGATAACCACATTGTATTAACGGCATCTGTTGACGACATTAGTTGCTTTCATCAAGGATTCGTCATTGTTGCTGATGGCGGTACTGTTCGCTGGAGTGTTAAGCTCGACAATGCAGAACAGTTAGAACAGGTGTTAAATTGTACTGGTATTCAGGCGCAATAAAACAATTACCGCCAATAGGTTAGCTGTTTTTGAATTAGTAGATTAAAAGATCATGTTTTAGGCCATTACTTTAAATAAGGCGTTTTAGTCAATAGGATAAATTTGATGCCCTCATTAGAAAAAATTGTAATCGAACCGCAAATACCAGCAACCGCTTGCGTTATTTGGCTTCATGGATTGGGCGACTCTGGCGCGGGGTTTGCTCCTGTGGTACCGGTATTGGGGTTACCCACCAATCACAGTATCCGTTTTGTTTTTCCCCATGCGCCGGAGCAAGCGGTGACCATAAATGGGGGCTATGTGATGCGCTCTTGGTACGATATTAAGAGTATGGATTTGCACGACAGAGCAGACTTACAAGGTGTGATGAGTTCTGAACAAGCCGTTAAGAGGTTGATTAACGATCAAATTGAACAAGGGATCAGTGCTGATAACATTGTGCTCGCAGGCTTTAGCCAAGGTGGGGTAATGAGCTTGTTTACCGGATTGCGCTTTCAGCAACGTTTGGCAGGAATAATGGCGTTGTCTTGTTATTTGCCTGGTGGAGAACATTTGCCTGATCAACTTTCAGAGGCTAATCATGCAACACCAATATTACAACACCATGGTGAGCAAGATGATGTTGTCCCGTTATTTGCGGGTAAAATGGCAAATGACGCACTAAACGCTGCAGGTTATACAACAACATGGACAACGTATTCAATGGCACACAGTGTGATACCTAACCAACTAACTGAAATAGGTCAATGGTTGCAGCAAGTTTTATGTTTGTGTGAATGTTAATTTTATTTGTAACGTATTTGTTGTTTTCCTTAGAAGACAATTGATTTATTGTTTTTCTATTAATTATCTTCATTAATTTAAAGGCTTACTTGTTTTAATGCGATTAAGTCTTTTTTTTTACAATTTCTGTAGCGGTGTAAATGTTGCGTTGTTTTTAATTAAAGACAATAGATGTTGTAACTACTTGTTAGTATTGTATTAAAAGTCACATTTTGTCATAAATTCGTCACATCTTCCCGCTATTGTTTGCTATTATTGTGCTGCTGAAAATTAGAGTCTCTGCTCTTCGAGATGTTTTTGCCCTTGCTTGTGGTTAATAAAGGTCAGGCTGTGCTGATACTGCATCTGTATCATTGTTGTATTGCATGGTTATTTTTCACAACAAACTACTTACTCGCAAAAAATTGAACTCGAATATAAGCTGGCTCTCATCAAGTAAAATAATAAATGATTAAATAATGGGGTCTTACATGAATAAAACGATGTTTAAAGGTTTACTGGCAACAGCAATTATTGTTGCATTAACCGGTTGTAATGATAGCAACGATAGCAATGATGATGTAAGTACGTTTAACTTACGTATTGCGCATATTAACGATACTCACTCGAGTTTCGATCCAACATCTTTAGATTTTACCGCTCAAGTGAATGCTGAAGATATGAGCATTAATACTGATTTAGGTGGTTATCCTCGTGTTGCAACAGCATTAAAAAATGCCAGAACGATGGCTGCCGATGCTAATAAACCTTTTCTTGCATTACATGGTGGTGACGCCTTCCAAGGTTCGCTTTATTTCAATGTGTTGAAAGGTGCCGGTAACGCTACTTTAATGCGTGAAATGAGTCTTGATGCAATGACTATTGGTAACCACGAGTTTGATCTTGGTAACGGTCCTTTTATTGATTTTGCCAATAAAATTAATTTCCCAATTCTTGCCGCTAACTTAGATGCGAGTGCTGACTCTCAAATGTCTGGCGTGACAAATATTAAACCTTACATCATTAAAGAATACGGTGACGTTAAAGTCGGTATTTTTGGTTTAGTATTAGAAGATATGGAGTCAATATCTTCTCCTGGTGAAGATTTAGCCTTTAACGGTGAGGTTGTAACTGCTCAAGCTACAGTTGATGCACTAAATGAAATGGGTGTTGATAAAGTTGTGATGGTAAGCCACATTGGCTTAGAAAGAGACATTCGTATTGCAGAATCTGTTAACGGTGTAGACGTGATTGTTGGTGGTCACTCTCATACTTTATTAGGTGACTTCACTAATATTGGTAAAGGCATGGGTTCAAGCATTGCAAGTTATGCAGAGATGATTACTAATCCTAACGGCACTTCTAAAACATGTATCGTTCAAGCTGGCGAGGTTGCTCAAGCTGTTGGCCAAGCAGATATTACTTTTGAAAATGGTGATGTGACAGTTTGTCAAGGTAATAACACCCTGTTAATTGGCGATAACTTTACGCACGAATATGTCGAGGATACAACTGCGTCATTGACTGAAGCTGATCAAAGTGCTGTAGAAGCCTTTGTTGCTGAGCAAGATAATATTGCTATTACTGAAGAAGATGCATTATTACGTAGCATTATTGATATCGATTACAAGCCGTTAATTGAAGAGTTTCAAGGTAAAGTGATTGGTCAAGTGTTTGATGCAAACGACCCAGTTAGCACTGGTATTTTAGATCATGTTCGTCAACCAGGTGTGAAACGTACCGGTGCTTCATTGCCTGTAACGGGTTCAGAAGCGGGAGCTCAAGTTGCTGCATCTATGGTTTGGAAGTTAAATCGACATGGTTATGGTGTTGATATGGCCATTACTAACACGGGTGGTGTGCGTAATGATATTAAGAACGATGAGAATGGTGATTTAACTGCTGGTTATATTATTGGCTCACTTTTATATTTTAGTAATGAATTAGCTATTGTTGAGTTAAAAGGTAGTGATGTAACTCAACTACTTGAAGATACCATTAATTATTCATTAACCACGTCTTCAGGTTCATTCCCTACGTTTGCTAATGTTCAATTTACCTTTAATGGTAAAGCCGTCGCTGGTGAGCAAATTGAAGATTTACAAATATGCCCTGAAGGTGTAGCTGCTGGTAATTGTGCTGATATTGATCCAGATATGGCTTACAAAATTTCGACCAATGCTTATATTGCTGGTGGTAAAGATGGTTATGACATCTTTGACACTAAGAAGCTTTCTCCTGTTATTAAGTCAGGCTTTATTGATAATGAGTCTATGATTGAGTATGTAGAGGCGTTAACTCTTGATGGCAAAAAGTTAGAAGAAATTCCAACGGGCTTAACGTTTATTGCCCCTACTAGTTTTGAGGCAAATCTTGATAATCCAGTGATTAAACCAGAAGACAATCAATAATATTAGTTTATGTATAAACTGATAATGATTAATTAGACATTAATCATTGATTACAAAAAAAGCAGCCGAGGCTGCTTTTTTTATTGGTGTAATGGCTCTTCGTTGTTACCGCAAATATAATAAAAATTCCAATAATTATACCTATCCCATGAAATATCTGGTCAGTTCAGAGTCTCTCAGGTTTTTCAATTCAAGGCACATTGATGTAGAAATGGTTGTTGCCTTTTAAATCGATGTAACACAGAAGTGGAATACCTGAGAGACTCCATTCTGGCGGG